>JBHHXQ010000043.1:0-13440 GCA_046757105.1 Candidatus Krumholzibacteriia bacterium | reverse complement strand
GGATGCGATCGGCGAGCGAGCCGGTGTCCGTGTCGTCGAAGCCACCCAGGAGACGATTCAGGGTCTCCGGTGTCTGCAGCTCGCTCATGTCCATGCGGATCATGCGCTCCGACGAGCCGAAGAGGAACTCCGCGAGCGTCTTGGCGATCTCGGTCTTCCCGGTACCGGTGGGGCCCGCAAACAGGAAGACGCCCTGCGGACGCGTCGGGTCGGTGACGCCTGCCTTGATCATGGCGACCCGTTCGACCAGGCAGTCGACCGCCTCGGGCTGCCCCAGCACGCGCCGCGCGAAGAGCTGGCGCAGGGCCTCCAGGTCGAGGTTGTGGCGCTCGTCGAGAATGCTCTGGGGGAGTCCGGTGAGCTGCGTGAGCGTGACGATGAGATCGTCCACCGAGATCCGCCGGAGCGCCGGTGTGTCCGCGGTGAGCAAGCGCCGCCGCGTGAGGTTCAGGAGCTGCAGGAGGTTGCCCGGCGTTTCCTTGTCGGCGAGGTACTGTTGCGCCAGATTCCAGGCCTCGAGCAGCGTCTCGCGCGCGATCAGGGGCGGATCTCCGGCAGATGCGTGGCGCCCGACCCACTCACCAGCCAGCTCCAGCGTGGCCTTCTCGGACAGCGGCTGGACCCGGTGGGTCTCGAACGCCGAGAGACATCGTGGCTTGGACTGCACGAGCTTCTCGTAGGCGGCCGACTGCGTCTCGCCGAGCAGCGTGATGCTGGCCGCCTCGATGTGCGGCAGCAGCGAGTCGAGCGCGCTCACGGGGCTGTGCTGGTGTCGCCCCGCCCACTGCAGGCTGTGGAACTCGGGCACGTACCACAGCAGTCGGCGCTTGCCGCCGATGTGACGCACGAGTTCTTGCAGGCGCCCCTCGAGGCCGCCGACGTAGATCTGTCCGGCGATGAGCTCCGTGTAGCCCGCCTCGAAGACCACCCAGCCCTGCTGCAGGAGCTTTCGTCCCAGCGCCCGAACGATGGCGCTCTTCCCGACACCGGGCTCGCCGACGAGCAGCACCGATTGCGGCCGGCTCTTGTGCAGCGCGCTCTCGAGGACCGACACGTGCGTGAGAAGCTCCGGGTGTTCGATGACCTCCTCGTCGTCGTGCTCTGCGGTGGACTCCCAGACCCTTCCGATGGAGCGCAGGAAGCCCACGTCGATGCGGGCTCGCCGCCAGCCTTGGAGTTCGGCAACGAGCGTCTCTTCGAGGCCCTCTCCGAGGTCCCCGAGAAGTCTGGAGAGAAACTCGGCCTGATCCTCGGGAATCCCCTCCAGCCGATCCCCGAACGTCGGGACCTCGCCTGCAGACAGGCGATCGTGGACGAACTCCTTCAAGAACCCGGACGAGTGGCGCTCCGTCCACGAAGGGTCGATCTGCAGAAGAAGCCAGCCGATCACGGGTTCGTCGGTGGGAACACAGATCCGCAGAACGCGAAGCACGAAGAAGCGTGTCCACGCAGCCACGGAGCTGATGTGGGCCAGGAGCTCCTCGACGCCCTGCGTGTCCACCGCGCGCCGGCGCCGGGCCAGGGCTTCCAGGGCCATGCAGGCGATGATGGCGTTGTCGCCCCGGTAGTACGAGAGCAGCTCCTGCACCGAGTAGCCGCTGCCGAGGCACTCGACGCCTCGCTCGAAGCTCGGGTGGTCGAGCAGATCGCCCGGGTGCGCGGTGTATTCGTAGTACCCCATGAGTTCGGTGGCGAACCCGTACACCGCTGACGGATCCGCCCTCGCGGGGGGAACGCGCCGCCTGCGACTGGCGCGCACCGCCATGGTCACGGCGACGGTCAGGAAGGCGCCCACCAGGAATCCAGCCAGGAACGGATCCATCTTCCCTCCCAGGAACGCAGCGCCCTCTCATGGTACACCCCCGGCCCCCCGCATGCCCCTGGATGAGAGATCGAAGGCCGCTCCGGTGGCCGAGGCGCTTCGGGATCATTTCGGCCGCATCGAGCTTGTCGGATGCGCGCCTCCTCGGCGGGAGTCGACCCGTGGACGCCATGGGGGCGCGGCGGCCCACACCGAGCCCGACGCGCCCCCGTCCGGAGCAGGATCCACTTTCTTCCAGCTCCAGGCTGGACTGGAGACACTCGTCTCCCAGCACGACTCGCACGTTTCGCAGCGTTTGGCGTGCGCAACACGCAACTCTCGACGGCCGCGGCGCGATGGCTGGCCACCTGCAGGCGGAGGATCCTGGAGGGACACGACTGAGAGAAGCGTGATTGCAGCGCTCATCCTGCGGCGCTGCTCTGCACGGAGGCTGCGCATGGGCACACTCCTGGGCCAGCACCGACATGGATGTTCCACATCCTTGCGCACACCGGGCACGGCATGCAGAGAACCCTCGCTCGCGGTCAGACGCGCATGGCATGACTCTTGATAGCTTGGAGTTCTGACCCACTCGATCGATCCAGGACTTCGCAAAGGAGACACAAGTGGGCGTCTTCTTCAAGTCTGAGGGCTTGGTTGCCACCGTCCGCACGGCCTTGCAGGACGCTCTTTCTGCAGATCCGGCGTCGATTTCGAATCTGCCGCAAACTGCTGCGGACATGGCCGATGAGGTCAAGAGGCAGCTACGTGGGCAAATCGCCTGGGTTCGGCTCGGCTTGGCTGTGGCAATCCTGCTGGGGATCTTTGTCGCTGCAGTGTATACGGGACGTGATCCAGATCTGCAGGGCTTGCACGAGGTCCTCCTGCATGCTCTCGAGCTCTTCCTCGGTGGTTTGGTTGGCCTGATATTCGGCGAGGCTGCTGGCCGTGAATGAGGCGGCCGATCCAACCCGAGCCGGTCAGCCGCCGGCTCTGGCTGTGTGACTCGAAAGGGCTCTGCCGTTCCCCCTCGAAGTCCCTTCATCAAGAGCGAGTTGCCGTAACCTGACACATTGTTTTGCGTCGGTGTTGTGCGTCCCGAGAGACCCTGCCCTGGCGCGCGGCTACCTCTTGGCCCGCGTCGCCTCGAGGAGGCGCTTGCGCTTGGCCTTCGCGAAGCGTTCGATGGCGTAGCGTACGCTCGTGCGGGGGATTCTCGGGCCGTTCTCGAGGAGGAAGCGCTCGAGGCGCTTCGTGTCCGCCTTTCCCGCCTCCCGGAGCAGCCATCCGACCGCCTTGTGCATCAGGTCCTCCTCGTCGTCGAACAGGCGCGAAGCGATCCGGTAGGCCGTGCTCAGGTATCGCTTCTGCCCGTTCGTCTTGCGGACGAGTGGTACGAAGGCGACGGTCGCGCCCCGACGCACCCACTGGCTCGGCGAGTTGGTCCAGGAGACGACCTCCGGGATCAGGTCAGGGTGCAGCTCGAGGAGCGGCGCGAGCACGGAGGGTGCGAGGTTGTCGACCAGTCCCCAGTTCCCGCACGAACGCTCGAGCCAGCGCTTGACGTCGGCGAGGAGCTCGGGCGGGGCCTCGGAGACGAAGTGGGCAACGACCTGGTAGCCGATGCCGCGCGCCTCCATGTGCGCATCCTCGACCATGGCCTTGCAGAAGCGGACCGCGTCCTTGATCGTCCAGCTGCCCCGAACCCTCTCGAGCAGCTCCCGCTTGATGTCGCGCGCGGTCTCGTTGTCGAGGCCGAAGTAGTCGACGGGCTCCTTGAAGTAGCGCTGGTAGGAGGCGGCCTTGGCATCGTTCGCGTGGCTGCGCAGGAGCTCGAGCGTTTCCTCGGCGGCCCGGCGCGGGACGAGCTTCCGGCGTGTCGTCATGGCGTCGTCCCCCGGGGCTCGTCGAGCTGGAAGATCTCCTTGAAGTCCGGGCGCTCGAGGAGCTCGCGCAGCCAACCCGTCGCCCCGGGAGGCGCGTAGAACGGGTGCTCCCGGAACAGGCGGACGTAGTCCGCGTAGACCTCGGCCTCGAAGCGCTCGATCTTCTCGCCGACGAGCTCCCCGAGCCTGGGCTGGTTGGGCTCGTGGAAGAAGATCCGATCAGACGAGTAGGCTCCGGACTCGATGAACCCCCTGACCTTCTTCCGGCATCGGCAGGGCGCCTCGGGGTTCACGAGGCTGCAGTTGCCGTTCATGTACTCATGCAGCTTCGCCCGGGCCCGCGAGAGTGTCTTGCGGAAGGCGGCTCGCGAGAGGCCCAGGATCTCGCCGCCCATGCCGTCCGTGACCCCGAACGCGATCGCCAGGATGAAGGCCAGGCGCTGCGTCCGCTCGAGGCAGAGAACCGTGCCCATCACACAGCCGATCGCCAGGTCGGAGATGATCAGCTGCGTCTCGGGCGAGGCGTCGGGGTCCTGGTCGGGCACCTGGGTGACGAAGGAGTAGTAGGCGTCGAGCGTCGTGATCGCGGCCTCGTAGCCCCGTGTCTTCATGTTGACGACGTGATTCGTCACGATGCGGTAGAGCCAGGTCCTGAACGCGCCCTTCTTCGGGTCGTAGCTGGCCAGCTTCGTGATCACCTTGACCAGGATCTCCTGGGTCACGTCCTCCGCATCCTCCCGGACCATGACCATCCGGAAGGCGAGGTTGTAGATCCATGGCTGGTGCCGGGCGACGAGGGACTCCAGGGCGGTCTGGCTCCCGGAGAGCGCGTCGGCCACCAGCTGGCCATCCGTTGCCTCGGTACTCTCCTCCGGCGTGAAGGGGTTGACTGGCATCGCGGCGTTATCCATCGGCCTCCTCCGTGTTAGTGATACCCACGAAAGCATCCGGTGTGACAGCAAGCGATACGAAAAAGCGCCGTGGATTCCCGGCGCCGACTCTTCGGAAGCACGCTCAGGACGCGTCCTCCCCTTGACTCTGCGCAGGCTACCTCCTTTGGCCGCTCGAGGTCAACGAGCGGCATCGATGTCCGCAGCGCGCGGGCGACACCTGCTGGCTGTGGGTCCCGAAGACTCGGCACGGACAAGGGGGCCCTGTCAGCAAGGCAAACGCATGGATCAGTTGTGGCCGGCGTGACCACCGAAGGCCTCCACGGCCATTGGGCTGATCGCACCTCCGGTAGTGCCACAGGGGAACTTCACGTTTGACGTGTCGAACGCGAAGTGATCACCCCAGATCACACATTTCAGACGCAGTTCGCGCCGGTGGGCGTAATCACCGGAACCCTCATTGGAGATGCTTTGGGACATGATCCAGATGTCACGGTTGATGCGTTGGACCTCGATCGCGTTCACGCCGGGATCGGGAATGTACCCACGGTACGTCCAATTGGGACTTCCTGTGGAGTCCGCAGTGAGAGTCGATGACGTAACGTACTGCGTAATCGTTCGAGGATCATGCACCGATACGCTATCCTCCAGGTCTTGCCAGTCGGAGAAAAGAAGATAGTGCGTTCCGTTGGACGACATGACGTGCGCATTCTCCGCCTGGCCACCGGTCGTCTGTCCCCCGATGCCCGTTGCCAGCCGGCGAGTTGCGTTGATGTACCCTGCGCCGGTCCAGTTTGTCAGATTCGTCGAGTATGCGACGGTAACGACACCGAACTGATTGGGGCTCTTCGCCGTGGCGAACATGACCCACCGATGATTGGCCGAATCCCAGACAACGAACGGATCCCGACACTGTTGATTGTGCGAACCAGGCGGCTCGCCCCAGGTGGTCCAGCGTTCGTTGCATTCGTAGATGCAGCCATCGCCGGATGTCCCGGGGCAGTTGTTGGTTGGCAAGCGCGTCCAGATCGTGAGGTCGGGTGATGTTGCCACGCCGATCCGCTGCTTGGCGTTCGGGTCGCCACCGTTGGTTCCCGTGTAGAACATGAAGTAGGTATTCTCGTTCTTGATGATGTGGGGTGCCCAGAGGCCGTGTGAATCCCAGCCGCTCGGCGTCTTGCGAAGAGCGAGGCCGACGTAGTCGAGGCTCTGGAGGTCGGTCGAGGTGTAGTGCTCGATTTCGCTGCCAGAACCATGATCCTCGTTCTGGAAGAACAGGTGGTACACGCCGTTGCTGTCCTTGAACCAGGCATGGTCGGCGATGTCATCGTCCTCGTCGTTGATCGACGGAAAATCCTCGTCCAGGGGATTTCCGTCGCCGTCGTCGTCATCTGTCTTCGACTTCAAGAAGATCGGGCTGGCGCTCGAGCTGCAGCAGACGGTCTCGTCCGAGCCAGCGGGCGTGTCGTCGCAGCCGGCGGCGAGGAACAGCGAGAGAATCACGGGGACCGTGGCCGCAGACGCCCGGAGCACCATTCCGTACCGCACGCGACCCCGGCCGGCAGCACGGGATGCAACACGAGGGGATCGGGGGGAGGCGTCGGTTCTCCCGAAACCAAACGTGAAAGCGCGGAACAAACTCCTCCCCCTCGTATCGTGTTGACCACCAACGATAGCAGTGGGTTCGTTCCGATCCTCTCCTGGGCCAAAACGTTAACGTTCCACGAGGATCATTGTAGCACGCGCGTGCTGCTAGCTCCGCAATCCAAGCGCTGCGGCCCACGCCAAGACGCGCCTCCGCTCCGGTGGCTGCCCTCTCCGGAACGGGTTGTGCAAGGATTGCGATTCGATGTCGCGCCTGGTCGACTCTGGCACCGCTTTCGGACCACCGCTGCTGGTGACGGTGCTGCGCGGCCTCGCGCCGCACCAAGACGCGGGGACCCGTTTGGACCTGTCATCGGCGGCGGAGCGAGGGTTCACGGATGCAGGGTGTAGGGTGATCAAAGGCTACTTGTACAACGCCTTGATCTGGCTCCAGCTGACGGATTCGATCGGGGTGGGGAAAGACTCGACGCGTATGCAGCGGAAAAAAAGGCTGCTCGCTGTAACGTTACCCTCATCGTCGAGCATCCAGTACCCAACGGCTTGGACCCAATAGGTGGTCCCCAGAGGAATGGGCAGGCCGATGATGGGAGACTGAGTCCACAGGGAGTCACAGCTCGCAGAGGGAGGACTCTGGTGGGGGCGCCTTTGGTCGTGCCTGCATCGAGATACGAATGGGGCCCTCCCACCGCAGTGGCCCCCACCAAGCTCGTCCCTTGATGGACTCCCAGACCACGGGCGCAGGGTCAAAGCAATGCAAGAGCAAATCGTTGATCGTAATTTCAGCACACTGGAGCCCGCACTTGTAGAGCTCGGTGGGAACCTCTGCAGGGGCTATACTTGGGAGCCCCCAGAGGATGGTTCCGAGAATCAGACGCCTGAGCATTCACCCGACCTCGGAGTCAGCGGAAGAGGCGCTTGCCCACGGACCACTCGAGCGTTTCAACGGGGGCTTGCGTGTGAGTCCTGTACCCGTACGGGTCTGCGATGGCCCGCCGAAGCTTCTCATAGTTCACCACATCGTACTCTGGGTTCGTCCTGCCGTCTACGGCCGACAGCCAGCTCTAGAACACCGGGCATCAGGTGAGCACGGGATCGAGACTGCACACGCGTTTGTTCACCTCTCCGGGGTTGGGGGCGCTGGTCGCGACCTGCGCCACGTCGTGCACTCGACCCGGTCCGTACCGCGTGGTAGTGTCGCGCCGAACGAATCGTTGACCCCGGTCTCCCTGGAGGACGAAGAGTGGGCTCGGTGCGCGCAGGCGTCATGGCCGCCCCGCATGCGCCGGTCGAGATCCGCGAGGTTCCGGAACCGGAGCTGGAGCCAGGCTCGGCGCTCCTCGAGGTCGAGTGCAGCGAGGTGTGCGGGACCGACGTGCACTTGCGGGACGGCCGGCTCGCGGGCGTGCCCTACCCGATCATCCCCGGTCACGTCTCGGTCGGCCGTCTGGAGAAGATCCGCGGGCGCCTCGCCGACGTGCACGGCCGCCCCTTCACCGAAGGCGAGCGCGTCACGTTTCTCGACGTGCATCGCACGTGTCACGCCTGCTGGTACTGCCTGGTGGCCAAGGCCTCGACGCGCTGTCCCGAGCGCAAGGTCTACGGCATCACCTACGGCCTGGAGGACGGACTGACCGGCGGCTGGGCGACCAAGCTCCACCTGAAGCCCGGAACGTGTTGCATCCGTCTCGAGGAGGTGCCCGCAGCGACCTTCATGGCGGGCGGCTGCGCGCTGCCGACGGCGTTGCATGCGGTCGAACGTGCCGGCATCGCGATCGGCGACTCGGTTCTGGTTCTGGGAAGCGGGCCGGTGGGCCTCTCCGTGATCATCCTCGCCGCGATGCGCGGGGCCGGGAGGATCCTGTGCATCGGCGGTCCGGCGAACCGGCTGCAGAGCGCGACCGACGTGGGCGCAACGGACACGCTCGATTTCCAGAGCCGCGACGCCACCGAACAGCAGGAATGGGTGCGCGAGCGGACGGACGGCCGCGGGGCCGACCTGGCAATCGAGGCAACCGGCGACCCCGGAGCCGTGACCCAGGCCATGCGCTGCGCGCGTGACGCCGGACGCGTCGTCGTCGTCGGCCAGTACACCGACCGCGGCGAGACGACCTTCAACCCACACCTCGACCTGAATCGCAAGCACCTCGACGTGCGCGGTTGCTGGGGCTCGGACTTCTCGCACTTCCACCTCGGCTCCCGGATCATGCTGGATCCCGACCGGCGCGCGCCCTGGGAGCGCATCGCGCTGCAACCGTACGGGCTCGACCGCCTGAACGAGGCTCTCGCGGACGTGGCGGACGGTCGTGTCGTCAAGGCGCTCGTCGACCCTCGGCTCTGATGCCAAGCTGGAGGTTCCATGGACATCCTCAAGAGGCTCTTCGGGCTCGAGCCGGCCGCGCCGGCACCGGAGCCCGAAGGTCCCGAAACGCGCACAGTGGCGCTCATCGTCGAGAAGCTGGACGCGCTCGACACACGGCGCGCACGCTACGTCGCCGCGTTCGCCTACGTCCTCGGCCGTGTGGCGCACGCCGACTCGCACATCAGTGACGTGGAGACCCGCAAGATGGAGCAGATCGTCACGCGCCTCGGCCACCTGCCGGCGGAGCAAGCCTCCCTCGTCGTCGAGATGGCCCGCAACCAGACGCAGCTCTTCGGCTCGACCGAGGACTTCCTGGTGACCCGCGAGTTCGCGAAGATCTCGGACCGCACGCAGCGCGAAGAGCTCCTCGATTGCCTGTTCGCCGTCTCGGCGGCAGACGACTCGATCTCGAGCGTCGAGGAATCCCAGACCCGGCAGATCGCCGACGAGCTCGGCTTCACGCACCTGGAGTACATCGCCGTCCGCGCCGCCTACAACGACAAGCGCGACGTCCTCAAGGACCTGCCCGGCACGTGACGGCCGAGCGACCTCTGCGTGGATCTCTCTCCTGGGTGCGAGCGTGCGACGACAGGATCAACCCGCGCCGAACCGCTGCCCGAAGTGCTACTCTGGCGGGGGTCCACGTCATGACCACCGGTGATCGTCGGGGCTCGCGTCGGACGTGCCCGGGAGCGTCGCCATGCTCCCGGTCATGCCTGCCACCGCTCGACACGCGGCGCGCGAGGGTGTTCGCTGCCGCAAGCCTCGCCGTTGCGGCCACCGTGCCGGCGGTCGCCAGCTCGTTGCACGCCGCGAAACCCACCCACGAGCATGGCGCCCATTCGCGTGCCACGGCCGACCCTCCGCAGGCGCCGTCGCTCTCCGTGTTCCACATCAGCGCCGAGCCGCCAGCCGAAGTGAGCCAGCACGTCCTGCGGCGGCTGCAGGAGTCGTGCATCGAGCGCCTGCCCGAGCTCATCGCGCTGCTCGACGACAGCCCCGCGCATGCCGGGCCCTACGAGGCGCACCTGCACGTCGTGTCGGTGGAACAGGTCGTCGAGCACCTGGAGCCGGATGCGGCCGTCGATGCCAGCATCCGGCGCGCGTTCCACACCATCCAGCACGGGCTGCGTTTCTGGGCACACTCTTCGCTGCAGCCGCCGCCGCGCCCCCAGTTCCTGGCGATCCCGTCGCCGCTCGTTCCCGAGACGCAGCTGGGACCGTATCCCGAGGATCCGCGCGCGCCCATCGAAGTGTTCCGCCGGCGGGGGGAGCGGTATGTCTGCAGGGTCGAGATCCTCTTCGAGAACCACGAACCGCATCCGTTCGACTTCGAGTTCGATGAGGTGCCAACCGCGTCGTTCCATCGCACGGCGCAGTGGGGGAGCTACCCGGACGGCAGGTCGGCGACCCGATTGCTGCGCTGGCCCATCCGCTGGTCGCTCGCGAAGGCTCCGCCCGACCCGGTGCTGAACGGGGTCAGCCCGGCGCTCGAGCTGCTGCGCCTGCAGCTCTCGACGTACACCGACGGGCAGAAGCGCCGCCTGTTCGAGCGGCACGGCAAGCGCTTCGGCCACCGTGATACCCAGAGGCTGGAACGACCACTGTTTCTGCTGGACAACGCGGAGAACGCGGTCGTGATCACCGTGGGGTGGATCTGGCTGAGTGCCCTGGCGGGCGACCTTCACTTCGATCTGAGTCGCCCGGACGTGCGTGCGGTGATGGACCTCGACGCACCGGGCGTGGCGGAACTGCTGGAAGCATACCCGCACACCCGGGAAGGCGCGGCGGCGCTCATCGGCACGTACACCGCCGATCCGATGGCGGTGATTGCGAAGCTCGGACCCGTGCTGGATCGGTGAGAAGCCGGCGGCCAAACCCGCGCGGTCGCCGACCCTCGCGTACCACGACACGGAGGCCGCTTCGAAGCACGGGGGAGATTGCCCGGCCCCTTCGACGGGCCAAGTCCGCCTCGGCGTCGCTTGCTCCTGCGAAGCACTCTGGCGCGCCTCGACTCCGACCCGAACTCCTCGACGAGCGTGACGTCCTCGAGGGCCTGCCCGGCACGTGACGGCCGAGCGGCGTCTGCGTGGATCTCTCTCCTGGATGCGACCGTGCCGGGGCTGCGCGGGCGACCCCAGGGACGAGGTCGCGCCGGCGGCCCATCGGGCCCGCGGCGCAGCGCGGTCCCGGACCGGCTTGCGAGCCGATCGGATCTGGCGCTACATTGTCGCTTCCGGCTCCGAGGTGGTGGGATCCGGACGGGTGGCAGCCTCCAGCGCGCGTGGGAACGCGGGGCCCATGGCCATCCGCGCACGGAAGCCACGCCCCGCACGCAAGCCCACGGAAACGACGCGCCGGGCGCAGCCACAGCGCGAGGTTCCGGAACTCCCCGGCTGGGACGTGCGTGTCCCGCAGCAGCAACCCGAAGTCACAGGAGCGTGTCATGCTCGAGCTTCCTCGCCGCTCTCCGTTCTTCGTCGTCGCTGTCGCGATCGCGAGTGCAGCCCTCCTGTGCGGCTACTCGACATCGGCGGGACAGGGTCTTCCGGAAGGCTACTGGAGCGAGACCGCTAGCCAGCGGCTCCTGGACAAGACGCTCACCATCCGGATCGCGCCCACCTTGTCGGGCCTGACGCACAGCGAGCGGCTCGCCGTGGACAAGCTCATCGAGGTCGGCGAGATCTTCCAGAAGCTGTACGAGGAGTCGAGACACCATCAGGCGACGCAGGCGCACCAGGAGTTGCAGGCGCTCGACGCCGAGCTCGGATCTCCGAAGTCGACCCAGAATCTCCTGAAGCTGTACCGGATCTTCCGCGGCCCGATCGCGACCACGCTCGAGAACGAGCGCGAGCCCTTCCTGCCCGTCGATCCCACCGTCCCGGGCAAGAACCTCTATCCGTGGGGGGTGACGAAGGACGCCATCGAGAAGTTCCTTCGCGACGACCCCGACCGGCGGGAGTCGATCCTGCACGTTCGAAGCGTGGTCCGCAGGGCGGAGCCCGCCTCGATCCGGCTCGATCTGGCGGTGCTGCGTCGCCACCCGACGCTCGACACCCTGCATCCCCCGCTGCGACCGCGGCTGCGGGGGCTTCTCGCAGATGCGCCGGCCGCCGTCTACTACGCCGTCCCCTACTCGATCGCCTACCCCGACGAGACGTTCCGGGCCTACGGCCTGCTCTTCGAAGCCGCCTCTCTCCTGCAGGACTCGGATCCCGAGTTCGCGCAGTACCTGCGCCAGCGCGCCCGGGACCTCCTGGTGGACGACTACGAGGCGGGCGACGCCGCCTGGGTGAGCGGCACGTTCGGAAAGCTGAACGCCACGATCGGCGCCTACGAGGTCTACGACGACGAGCTCTACACCGCCAAGGCCTTCTACGCCGTGAGCCTGCTGCTGCGGGACCAGGAGCAGAGCCGTGCGCTGCGCGCGGCGATCCGAGGCATGCAGGACTTCGAGGACAGCCTGCCGTACGACGGCACCAAGAAGGTGCGCGAGGACATTCCGGTCGGCGTCTATCACGTCATCGCGGACTTCGGGCAGGCGCGCGGCACCAACACGGCGACGATTCTTCCCAACGAGTCGCACATCACCCGCAAGTACGGCCGCACGATCCTCATGCGTTACAACATCCTGACCCATCCGGGTCTCTTCGAGAGCCGCAAGCAAGCCTGGAACGCGGTCGTCGACGCGACGCACCTGGACGACTTCGGGCCCGACGGAGACTTCTTCCGCACGCTCTGGCACGAGATTGGACACCACCTGGGACCGGACCTCACCCGCGACGGCCGGCCGGTGGACGAGGCGCTCGAGGAGAACTCGTCCACCTTCGAGGAGATGAAGGCGGACCTCGTGTCTCTCTTCCTCGCCAAGGCCCTGTACGACAGGGGTTACTACGACGACGAGCGGCTCCGGAGCGTCTACGCATCCGGCGTCCGCCGGCTTCTGCGCCACAACCGCCCGCGACGCGAACGGGCCTACGCCACCATGCAGCTCATGCAGCTGAACTACTTCCTCGAGAAGGGCCTCCTGGAGTACGACTCCGCGTCACAGCGGCTGCACATCCACTACGATCACTACCACGACGTGGTGGCGTCGCTTCTCCAGCGGGTCCTGGCCCTGCAGCACGACGGCGACAAGGCGGCGACCAACGCTTTCGTCGACCGCTACGCCACCTGGACGCCCAAGCTGCACGAGACCCTGGCCCGCAAGATGCGGAATGCCGTGAAGTACCGCTACCGGCTCGTTCTGTACGCGGCACTCGGCGAGTAGCTCCGGGATCCGGGCCACGCGCCCGGCCCGCGGGCGCATGCGAGCCGCCATGACGTTCGTCCTGATCGCCTTCGCTCTCGTCGTGAGCGCCACCTTCGGGTTGAAGGTCCTCAACCTGCGGCACCTGCGCGCGCACGGCAATCGCGTCCCCCCGGAGCTCGAAGGCTCGATCGACGCAGACCTCCTGCGCCGCATCTCGGCCTACACGATCGCGACCAGCCGCCTCGGGACCGTCCAGTCGCTCGTGCACAGCATCCTGGTCGTGGCTTTCCTCTTCGGTGGCGTGCTGGGCTGGTACGACGGCTGGATCGCGGCTCGCGCGTCCTCCCTCGTGTGGAGCGGGCTCCTGTTCTTCGTTCTCCTCCTGGTTGCCGAGAGCGTGCTCGGCATCCCGTTCAGCCTCGCCCGGAACTTCGGGATCGAAAACCGCTACGGCTTCAACACGATGGGCGTGCGGCTGTGGCTCACCGACCTGCTGAAGACCCTGGTGCTCTCGACGGTGTTCCTCGCCATCCTCGTCGCGGGGGCTCTGCTGCTCGTGAGCTGGAGCCCACGATGGTGGTGGCTGTGGGTGTGGGGCTTCTTCCTCGTCTTCAACTTCGCGGTCGGGAACTTCTTCCGGGGCATCG
>JBHHXQ010000042.1:0-13499 GCA_046757105.1 Candidatus Krumholzibacteriia bacterium | reverse complement strand
CGCGAGGGATTGCACGCATCGGTCCCGGAATCACGGTGCAGGCCTGGCCCGGCGACTCGCTGCTCGCGCCGCGGTCGTGCGTCCTGCTCGCCGCACCGGACGGCTTCCTGTACTTCGGCCTCCAGGACGGCCTGGCGCGCGTCGATCCGCGCGCCGGCGAGATTCGCGGTGAGCGGGTTCCAGGTCCCACGGGACCGGTCCTGGCGCTGGCCTGGACCGACGACGGGCTGTGGTGGAGCGACGGGGACCGGGTCGTCTCACTCGGTGGAGAGAGCCTCGAGCTTCCCGCAGGTGTTCGGGACAGCGATGCTCTCGTCGTGCACATGCATCAGGACACGCTGTGGGTCGGACACACGTACGGGCGTCTGAGCGCCTGGTCCCACGGCACCTGGTGGAACCACGGACCGGAGGACGGACTCCCAGACGCGGACGTCCTCAGCTTGCTGGTCGTGCAGGGAAGCCTGAGCGTCGGAACGCGCCAAGGTCTCTACGTCGAAGAACGTCGCGGCTGCGGATCGCGGTTCGTTCCCGTCGAAGCCGGGCCTTCCGGAATCGTGCGCGCACAGGCAATCCAGGCAGGCGTGCACTGGGCGGGCGGCTCGGCCGGGCTGTGGAAGCGAGACGAGACCGGTTGGTGGCCGTTCAGTCTCTGGCCCGGTGCGTCCGAGGTCCGGAGCCTGGAGGCCACCGCCGAGACGTTGTGGGTGACCGCGGGCTCCGGGGGTGTCGCCTACCACGACGGCACGCAGTGGACGCAGCCTCCCCGCGATGGGAGCCTGGTCGAGGCATTCTTCGACGGCATGCACCGTTCGTCCGATGGCAGGTTCGTGTTCGCCACCGACGCGGGTCCGGCGATCCGGGAAGGAAGCATCGTACGGCTGCTGGACGGTTTCCCGGGAGCGTTCCCAACCACGGTCCGATGGTGGAACCAGCGCCCCGTCTGTGGGACCTACAGGGGTTTGTGGATCCTCCATCCCGATGGACTCTGGAGTTCCCTGGGCGTCCTGGACGGCCTCCCCGGCGCCCAGATCCGCTGCCTGGCGAACGACCCCGACGGCGGCCTGTGGATCGGAAGCACACGCGGGCTCGGCTGGCTTCCGGACATCTTCCCTCCCGACCCCAACCTCGATCCGGGAGATCGAAGCTCCGCGGTCCACGAGCTCGCCCCGGCCGGCGCGAGCCTGCGCATCCGAAGCGTCCCAGCTGGGGTGTTGATCGATTGCACCGCGGTCGCCGACATCGTGAGAATCGACATCGTGGACGTGCGCGGCCGGCGCGTCCGCGTCTTGAACCCGGGTCGAGAAGAGCGGCAAGCGCTCTGGGACACGCGTGACCAGGCGGGTCGACCGGTTCCTGCCGGGGTCTACTTCGCCCGTGCCTCGACGCGATCGGCTCCGAACATCTGCTCCGGGCGGATCCTCATGGCCCGGTAGGCCGATCCGAGGTCCGTCGCACGTCGGGTTTCCCGAGGCGGAGCTTCTGGCGTCATTCCGAGACTGCGTCCGCCGCGCCAGTTCCTCATCGGCTCTTCCGAGCGGTGCCGTTGCCGCGCTTCGTGGCGCGACCGGAAGTGTCGTCGTACTTGAACTGTTCGAGGATTCGCGTGGCCTCGTCGATGTCCGTCCCCAGGTATCGCGCGGCGTCTTCGATCTCGAGCTTCCGTTTCCCGAAGGCGCTGGCGACGAGCTGGATGAACCGCTCGGGAAGCAGCGTTCCCTCGGCCGGTTCCTGGGCCGGCGCGCGCAGGCCGTCGGCCAGACTCGAATGCTGTGCGAGCAGCGTTTGCAGGCCCGCGGCATCGATCCATCCCAGCGAGAGGAGCCTCCAGAAGACCATCTCGGGATCGATCTCGAAGTACACCTCCAGGTGGTGCACCAGCTCGACGGAGATCGGATCGCCAGGACCGATCCCCAGCGCGTCGCGGTAGGTCTCGAGATCCGCGCGCGGCAGCAGGAAGGCGAGCGCGAACTGATGGGCACGGAGCTCGACGGGGTCTTCGAGCAGCTCGGGATCGGGCCGCCCGCAGAGTGTGGTGATGTAGGGGTCGTAGTCCGCCAGATAGTGGCCGTAGAGGTGTGCGAGCGCGTAGTCGATTGCGGACGAGCTGGCGCGGACGTTGAGCAGGATGCACGGGCCGAGCCTGTCATCGAAGAAGAAGCCGCCCAAAGCACCGGAACCGGCCGGGAAGACACGTGGAATGATCTTGAGCCCTTGATCTTCGATCAGATAGCCGAGCTCGAGAGCGGGTCCGGCCGGGAGATCGAGGCGCGAACGCTCGACTTCGGCCAGCGCTTCTCCCTGCGCGACGACATCACCCGAGGGTGCAAGGTCGACCTCGAGCGACGCCGTGGAGTAGACAACGCGGACGTTTCCGAAGACGAGCTTCTCGAGCTTGGCGTAGCGCGCCGCGACATCGAGAGCCGAGTTCAGAAAGCCATGCGACAGCGGGCTGCCGCCGGCCGCGGCGCGGCGATCGCCGGCCAGCAGAGCCTCGACGAGCTTCTGATGCTCCGACATCCGATCTCCGATCCGAAGACGCCGCACGGACGCTGCGGGGTGCGAACGTCGGCTTCCTGAACGTGCCGTTCCGCGGCCCGTCCGTTTCAGCCCGCCGTGTGCCGGCTTCCCGGTTTCACCGCCGGGATCCCGGCGGCACACGCATCACAATCCTCGGGCCGCACCGCATCGGCCTCGATCTTCTTCAAGGCTTCGAACGGAAGACCGAAGCAGCGCTCTCCGCCGCTGCGATCGATGATCGCGCCGGCGACCACGCCGGCGGCACCCTCCTGCCGCACCAGCGCATCACACGCCGCGATCGAGCCACCGCGCGTGCAGACGTCGTCCACGATGGCCACCCGCTCGCCTGGTTCGAGTGCGAAACCGCGCCGCAGGCAAAGCGTCCCCGAGGCGTCGCGCTCGGCGAAGATCGCCCGCACCCCGAGCGCGGCGGCGACCTCCTGGCCGATCACGAGCCCACCCAGCGCCACGCCGATCACCACCTGGGGATCATAGGATCGCAGGCGCTCGGCAAGCCAGAGCCCCGCGCGGCGGGCGTGGCGCGGATGCTGCAGGAGCCTGGCACATTGCACGTAGCGATCGCTGTGCAGGCCGGAGGTGAGAACGAAGTGCCCTTCCAGGAAGGCTCCCGAGTCGCGCAGCATGCCGAGGAGTCGCCCGTCGATCGAACCCGGGAGCGCCGGGGACGGCGGGGACTTCGTCCGTGCCGAAGGCTCGCTCTCCGGCGCGGGCCGCGTTTCCTTGCGAGAAGGCGTTCTCCGCAGAGCGGCCGCCACCTCGTCGAGCAGTGCGGACGCGGCCGATGCCGGATCGGCCGCGGCTCGGATGGGACGCCCGACGACGAGCATGTCGGCGCCGTCGCGGATGGCGGCGGCCGGAGTGGCCACCCGCGCCTGATCGCCTGCCGCGGCGCCCGTGGGGCGCACGCCGGGTGTGACCAGGAGGAAGTCCCCACCGCACGCCGCACGCAATCTCGCCACCTCCCGCGGGGAGGCGATGGCTCCGTCGAGGCCGCAGCGTCGTGCGAGCAGCGCGCGGTCGACGATCTCTTCGGGATCGGCGACGTCGAGGCTCGTGAGAACGGTGACGCCGAGAAGCCTGGGGCGCCGCTCCGCGGCCAGCTCGTCCCGCGCGCGTGCCGCGGCCTCGAGCATCGCCGCACCACCGCTCGTGTGCAGCGAGATCCAGCGCACGCCGTGCTCGCCCGCGGCGCGAACGGCTGCCGCCACCGTGTTGGGGATGTCATGGAACTTGAGATCCAGGAAGATCGGCAGGCCACTGTCCGCGACGCCGTGGATTGCTTCCGGACCACAGCTCGTGAACAACTCCTTGCCGATCTTGAGAGCGCCGACGAACTTGCGCGTTTGCTGCACTAGCGTGCGCGCCGATCCGAGATCGGCCACATCCAGCGCCAGGATGAGCCGCCTCCGGGCCGCCTCGCGCGGGTCCCGATCGACCGGCGCATCGCCGGTCGCGGAACGCGTTGCCGCCGTCTCCGGCGACCTCCCTAGCCGATCGGTGTCCACCTGGCATCCCCCTCTTCGACTCTGGCGTGTTGCAGGCGCAGCTCGTGCGGGTGCGACAGACCGCGTTGGCTCAAGAACTCGCGCACGCCCTCCCGCACATCGGCCAGCAGCGTCAGGCGCGAGAAGAGAACGGTTCCGAGCTGCACGGCCGTCGCACCGGCCATGAAGAACTTCAGGACCTCCAGTGCCGAGGCAATGCCTCCCACGGCCACGACCGGGATGCGCACGGCAGCGGCGATCTCCCACACCTTGAGCAGGGCCACAGGGAAGATCGCCGGCCCCGAGAGCCCGGCACGCACGCGTGCGAAGGTCGGGCGCCCGCGTTCGAGGTCGATGTCCATGCCGGCGATCGTGTTGATGGCCACGACGGCATCGGCGCCACCTTGCTCGGCGCCGCGCGCCAGGTTCACGATGTCGGTGACGTTGGGCGTGAGCTTGATGGCCACCGCCTTGTCGGGCAGCCGGCCCTTGACGGCGCGCGTGAAGCGCTCGACAGCGCGCGCCTCGGCGGCGTCGCGATCACCGCCCTGGTCGACGTTGGGGCAGCCGAGGTTGACCTCCACCGCCGGGATCTCCTCGTGCTCGGCGAGGCGCGCGGCCATCTCTTCGTACTCCTCGAGCGTCGCCGCCGCGATGCTCACGAACGGCACGCCACCGGCGGCCACCAGGGCCGGAAGCTTGTCGCGCAGATAAGCGTCGAGGCCGACGTTCTGCAGGCCGATCGAGTTCAGAAGCCCCGAGGGCGTTTCCTGAAGACGCGGCGCCGGGTTCCCGGCCCGGGGCCCGGGTGTCACCGTCTTCGTCACCACGGCGCCGAGCTCGTGAGGCGGAATGAAATCGGCGTACTCCAGGCCGTATCCGAAGCAGCCGGAGGCCGCGAAGTACGGGTTGGCGAAGCGCGCGGGCCCGATCTGCACGGCGTACTCGGCAAACTCCCGCGATGCGTTCGGGGTCCCACGCCCGTTCACCGGCGACTCAGACATGACCCACCTGCGAGTCGACACCGAAGACCTCGCTGGCCCGGAACACGGGGCCGTGCGTGCAGATCGGAACGTAGCCCCCTCGCGTGGGCGTCACACATCCCATGCAGACGCCGACACCGCAGGCCATCCTCTCCTCGAGCGAAACGTAGATCTCCTGCACGCTTTCACGAACCGCCGCGACCAGCGCCTGCATCATGGGGTGCGGGCCGCACGTCAGAACGGTCGTCGAAGCCGCATCCACCCTGCGCAGCTCCTCCCGGCACAGATCGACGCAGGTCCCGTGGAAACCGAGCGACCCGTCGTCGGTGCTCGGAAGAAGTGCGCCGCGGATCCCCTCGAGGACGTCCAGCTCGACTTCGCGACGCGTGCGCCCGCCGTATAGGATGCGGTACCCGGGTGAACTCGGGAGGCGATCCAGATGACGTGCCATGAAGTGCAGCGGCGCGATCCCGAAGCCGCCGCCCACGAGCAGCACAGGCCCGTCGCCGAGCTCGTTCGCGTGCGGGAAGCCGCACCCCAGGGGCGGGGACGCGTCGATCGAATCGCCGCCGTGCAGCGCGACCAGCTCGCGCGTCGCCGGTCCCACGGGTTTCACCATGAAGCTGCGCCAGCCGTCTCCCTCGTCGTGGATGCTCATGGGCCGGCGGATGAGACGCTGCGACGGGTGCGCGAGGATCTGTGCGAACTGCCCCGGCCGTGACCGTGGTCGCCGCTCGGCGGCATCCTCGTAGCGCACGCGCAGAAGGTGCGATCCTCCGGAGAGTCGGCGGTTCTCGATCAGGGTCGTGATGATGGCTCCGTCACCTCCCGTGGTGGGTTCGACGCCTCTTGCAGGCCGGCCACGATCGCGAGCGCCTCACGCGCCTGCGCGGAATCCGGATACTCGCGCGCGACGGTCTCGTACGCCTCGAGCGCGCGCCCGGGATCGAGAAGGATGTTGTCGTAGATCCACGCGATCGCAAACGCGGCCCGGGCGCTCTGTCTGTTGCCGGGATACTGGTCGAGAAGCTGCTGGAACTCGCGCAGCGCCAGACGCGGCTGGTCGAGATCGAGAAGATCGATCTCGGCCACACGAAACAGATGACCCGCGAGTTCCTCGAACTGCACCTCGATGTCGATGAGCGCCTTCAGCGAATCCTCCGCGCCGAGGGAGTCGCGCCCGGCCGCCTCGTCCGCTTCCTCGAACCCCTTGGCGACGCGCCAGCGGTGCAGCACCTGCGGCGCTGCGCGCAGCTGCTCCAGCGACGTCGAGCGCGCCCGAATGGCCACACTCTTCCGCTGTGCCAGCTTCCCGGCCTCCGACCCGCGCCGCGCCCGCAGCGAGTTGTCATAGGCCTCCATGGCCTTCTGCAGCTCGCCGCGGCGGCGATGGATCTCGCCGATCTCGTACAGGGCGTTCGCCGCGATGTCGGTGCGTGGCTCGGTTCGCGCGATCTGATCCAGCTCGCCGATCGCCTCGTCCGGCTCCCCGACCAGGGCGAGCGTCACGGCAAGCTCGGTACGGTGCTGGAGCTCGCGCTCGAGCTTCGCGGCTCGCTTGCGCAGCTGATCCAGCTCGCGGGTCGCCTCCGCGAGCAGTCGATCGGCCTGCTGGCGCAGAGCCTGGAGCGACTCCGGTATCGCCTCGGCGGCCGGCACGAGCCCGGCCGCAGACGCCTCGACGCCCCCCGGCGCTGCGGGCGGGTCGGGCTCGGCTCCGCCCGGCGGTGCCGGTTGCGAGGGTCCGGCCTGGTCCGGTCCCTCCGGGACCGCAACCGGCGGCTCGGTGGTGTCTCCGCCGACTCCAGGTGCGGTGGTGTCTGCCTCGGCTTCCGTTGCGCCGGTCTCTCCGCCGGCGCTCGCCGCAGTGGTGTCTTCGTCGGCCTCCGGGAGCTCGAGCGTCAACCCTTCCGGAATCTCGTCAGCGGTGTAGAGCGCCGGATCGGACAGGATGATCTCCGCCTCCTCGCGCTTCGCCAAGGCGATGTGCAGCTCCGCCTCGTAGCGCAGCTCGTCCGACAGCTTGCGCTCGAGAACCTCTGCGTACTCCCGGCGTGAGTCCTCGTACCGCTGCTCGTCGTAGTACGTGCGCGCGATCTGAACCTGCGCATCCACGACGAACCGGCTGTCTGGATTCTCGCGCATGAACTCCCGCAACGCGTCGCGCGCCGCATCGTAGTCGCGCGAGTCGAGCCGCATCTCCGCGGTGCGGAACGCAGCCTCGACGATGTACTCACTCTCGGGGAAACGCTCCTTCAGCGCCCTGAATGCGGCGGCGGCACCACCGGCGTCGCCCAACAGCAGCGAGGCGAGGCCCATGTGGAAGTGCGCGCGCTCGGCGAAATCACTCTCCGGGAAGCGATCCAACAGATCTTGAAACGAGTCCTGCGCCTGCACGTACTCGTCGCGGTACAGATGCGACACTCCGATCATGTACATCGCGTCGTCGACGTACTTGCTTTTCGAGTGGTAGCGAATGAGGTCCAGGCACTTCTTGATGCAGGCGTCGTACGAGCCCGCCGCCGCGGAGCCTCCCTGCCGGGTTCGCGTCCGTTCGGCCTCCTTGAACAGCTGCTTGGCGTTGTAGAACGTGTTGAAGTACGCACACCCGCACAGCCAAAGCACCAATCCGGCCGCACACGCCGCACGGACCCGGGCCGGTCGAGGTCGAAAGGAGACGTCGCCGTGCATGCAATCTCCCGATCGAGGAGCCGTGCGAGTGGTAGCTGGCGCGCACCCCCAGCGCGCGCGTGCCTCTGGGGAGCGAGGCAACCCTCCCATGATACACCGCTGTCGAATCCGGGTGGCTCGCCAGCCGCTGTCCGGTGCGGGGACGTGACCGTCGAATCCAGATTGTCGGCAGGCCGCTGTCCGGGCGCGGTGCCGGGCGCCCGTGTCCGCTGGCGGTGTCGGGAACGCTCCGTGGGGTCAACCCACTTCGGTGAGCGACTCCGACTCGGCCGGCGCCCGGTGGACCAGGCGTCCTCGGAACACCGTGGCGACGACACGCCCGCGCAGCGTCCGTCCCAGGAACGGACAGTTCCGGGAACGCGAGCGCAGGAGCCGGGTCCTCACCCGCCAGCGCTCGTTCGGATCCAGTATGGCGAAGCTCGCCGGTGCGCCCTCCTGCAGGCGACCGCCTTCGAGGCCGAAGCGGCGCGCCGGCGCCAGGCTCATCCGCTCCACGAGATCCAGCAGCGACATCCGACCGCTGTCGACCGGGCTCGTGTGCGCCACACCGAAGGAAGTCTCCAGTCCGATCACACCCACCGGTGCACGCTCGAACTCGAGCTCCTTCTCCATCTCCGCGTGTGGCGCGTGATCGGTCGCAATGACGTCCAGCGTGCCGTCCGCGACGCCCTCCAGAACGGCCTGGCGGTCGGACTCGGTGCGCAGCGGTGGGTTCATCTTGAAGCTCGTCGAGTAGCCGACGAGCTCGCGATCCGTGAGCTCGAGATGGTGCGGCGTCGCCTCGGCCGTGACGTCGACCTTCCACTCGCGCTTGGCGAGGCGCAGGATGTCGACGGCCCCGCACGTCGACACGTGCGCGACGTGCAGCGGCGCACCCGTCTCGCGCGCCAGCAGGACGTCACGCGCCACACCGATCTCCTCACAGGCCGCCGGGACGCCTTGGATGCCGAGCTGCGTCGACCAGTAGCCCTCGTGCATGTGACCGCCGCGCGACAGCGCCTTCTCCTCCGAGTGCGCGACCACGACCAGATCGAGCATCGCGGCGTGCTCCAGCGCCCGGCGCATGAGCGCCGCGTCCCCGACCGGACTGCCGTCGTCGGTGAGCGCACGAACACCCGCGGCGCGCATGTCCTCGTACTCGGCGAGCTGCTCGCCGTTGCGCCCCACCGTCAGGGCTCCGGCGCAGTGCACGTCGCACAGGCCGACGTCCCGCCCGCGGCGCAGCACGGACTCGACGACGCCGGCACCGTCCAGCGGCGGCTGCGTGTTCGGCATCATCATGACGCTGGTGAACCCGCCCGCGGCTGCCGCACGGCTGCCGGATTCGATGTCTTCCTTGTACTCGTGTCCCGGCTCGCGGAAGTGCACGTGCACGTCGACGAAGCCGGGGGTGAGGGTCAGGCCGCCGAGATCGACGCGCGGTACGGACTCCGGCGCACCGCTCGCGGCCGCGAAATCGACCTCGACGACGGCGCCGTCGCGGACCCATACCTCGCCCGGGGCTTTCTGGCACGTGGCCGGATCGACCAGAACGCCGCCCACGAGCACGTACTCCTGCGGCAGTGATTCGATCTCGAGGCGCATGGAAACTCCCTACTCGTGGTGTGAGGATCGATCTCGCGGCCCGGCTCTCGTGCTCACGACCCGGCGGCTACCCGATGCCTGCTCGGACGGACCGCGCGCGGCATGGGGCAGCGAGCATCCGTGCAGGGTCAGGCCGTCGCCGACACCGCCCTGAACGAAGGAACCTCTTCCCTTGCGGGCTCCTCGGCAACCTGCGTGGCGCCGCCGGCGAACAGGTAGCAGACTGCCATGCGCACTGCGACGCCGTTCGTCACCTGCTGCAGGATGACCTGGCGAGGACCGTCGGCCACCTCCGGGCTGATCTCGACGCCGCGGTTCATCGGCCCGGGGTGCATGACGAAGCAGCTGGGCTTCGTGTGCCGCAGCACCTCGTTCGTGATGCCGAAGAGCCGCATGTACTCGCGTGCGCCCGGGAACATCGGCGTGCCGTGGCGCTCGAACTGGATGCGCAGCACGTTGAGGGCGTCGGCATCACGGATGGCACGTTTCAGGGCGTACTCCACCTGCACGCCCAGATCCTCCACGCGCTTGGGCATCATGGTACGCGGCCCGCACACGGTGACGTGCGCACCGAGCGCCCTGAGGCCCCAGATGTTCGAGCGCGCCACGCGGCTGTGGGCGATGTCTCCGATGATGGTCACCCGCCGGCCGGCGAGGTCGCCCAGGTGCTTGCGCATGGTGTACAGGTCCAGCAGGCCCTGCGTCGGATGCTCGTGCGCGCCGTCGCCCGCGTTCACCACGGCAGCCGCCGTGTGCTCGGCAAGCATGTGCGGGACGCCCGCCACCGAGTGGCGCACGATGATCATGTCGACCTTCATGGCCTCGATGTTGGCGATCGTGTCGCGCAGCGTCTCGCCCTTCGACAGGCTGCTGTCCGAGGACGAGATGTTGACGACGTCCGCCGACAGACGTTTCTGCGCCAGCTCGAAGCTCACGCGCGTGCGCGTCGAGGGCTCGAAGAAGGCGTTCACCACCGTGCGCCCGCGCAGCGTCGGCACCTTCTTCACCGGACGCTCCAGGATCTCCTCGAACGAGCGTGTCAGATCCAGGAGCTGCGTCACCTCACGGGCGTTCATGCCCTCCAGCCCGAGCAGGTGCTTGAGTGGCTGCATCATTCCCTCATCTCCCCCACGAGAACCTGGTCTGCCCCATCGACGTCCTGAACCTGCACCTTGATGATCTCGCGTTTCGAAGTCGGAACGTTCTTGCCGACGTAATCGGCGCGAATCGGCAGCTCGCGGTGCCCGCGGTCGATCAGCACCGCCAGCTGGATCGACTTCGCGCGACCGAAGTCCATCATCAGCTCGTCCAGGGCGGCGCGCACCGTGCGGCCGGTGTACAAAACGTCGTCGACCAGGACGACGTTCTTGTCCTGGATGTCCACCGGGATCGAGGTCTCGCCGACGCGCGGTTGTGGCCCCAGGGTGGTGAGATCGTCGCGGTACAAGGTGATGTCGAGAATCCCCACCGGGACCTTCACGGTCTCGAAGCGTTCGATGGCGGCGGCGATCTGCTCGGCCAGCTGCACCCCGCGGCGCTGGATCCCGACGATCACCAGGCTGTTCGAGCCGGCGTTGTGCTCGATGATCTCGTGCGCAATGCGCCGCAGCGCGCGCCGCATCTGGTCGGCGTCCATGATGGCCGCCTTGGCGACGTACTCGGCCAAGCTCGCCTCCTTCACGTACGGGCTCGGAAGCCGGGAGGTGGACCGCATCGAGTTCTCGTCCGTGGGGCGGCAATCCTCGATGTCGGGTGCGTGTCGAAGGGATCAGGAAACGCGTGCGCGGCCGGAGCGCTAGCGCCGAATCAACACACAGAAACGGGCACAAAAAAACCCCTCCCGCCCGGGAGGGTTCAAGACGTGCGGCAAAACGTTTCCATTCCCTTTCCTAGCCTCACGGGACCAAGTTAAAAGGATCTGTTCGTGCCGCTCCAGGCACCGGTGGAGCCTGGCGCACTTACACGATACAGCCCCGATGCGTCTGCTGCAAGCCCCTTGTCCACGCTGGTCCAGCCCCTCGTCCCACGCTGGTCCCGGGCGCCACGTCGTCGCGCCGGGCACTTCGCGCCGGACCGGCACGCCGCCCCGGCGCACGACCTCTCGCGGTGCGCGGGCAGATCCCCGGTCCGATCCGGCCGGGCCGGGTCCCGACGCCGCAGCGGACGCCATCGGGGCTTGGCGGACCGGCCGGGGTTCTGTCACGCTGCCCCCGAGAGCGGCGCTGTGGTCTGCGGATTCCACGCACCGGGGGCGGCGCCCTGCCCCCCAGCGCCGTCAGGGGCGTCCCGGACAGCAGACACCATGTCGATGGCCCGCTACATCCTGAGACGACGAAGAGCCCCTCAAGGCCAGAAGGGGTGGTACCGATTCGCCCACGGCTTCGCCAAGACGAGCCGCACCCAGATCATCAACCACCTGATCCGCAGGAACGGCTACCGAGACTACCTGGAGATCGGCATCCACGCGAACGACAACTTCCCGCGGATCATCGCAGCGCACAAAGAAGGAGTCGACCCGGCGCCGAACGGTGAATGCGACCACGTGATGACGTCCGACGAGTACTTCGCGTGCATTCCTGCGGGCAAGGAGTTCGACATCGTCTTCGTCGACGGCCTCCACCTGCAGGAGCAGGTCACGCGCGACGTCCACAACGCGCTGCAGCACCTCCGCGACGGCGGCGCCGTCGTCCTGCACGACTGCAACCCACCGACCGAGTGGCACCAGCGCGCAGAACAAGGCAGCGACACCCGCAGGCTCGTCTGGAACGGCACCGTGTGGCGGGCCTGGGCCAAGCTTCGCTGCGAGAGGGACGACCTGAGCATGCACGTGGTGGACACAGACTGGGGCGTCGGCATCATCCGGAGAGGTCGCCAGGAGCCCTACAGGCTCGAGCCCGGCGACGTCCTCGACTACGCCTGCCTCGACCGCAACCGGGCAAAGCTCCTGAACCTGATCAGCGTGGAGCGATTCCTGGAGATCTTCTGAATGCTGCGGTCGCCGGGGTCAACCGCCGTGGCCCCCGAGGCTTCGAAGCGACGCGAGCGCCGCGCCCAGCTGCTCCTCGCTGGGGCGTGGCGGCAGGGACCGGACCCCGAGGCACCGCAGCTGCTCCGCGAGTGTCGATTCGCGCGGCAGGCGGATGCCGAGCGACGAAGCACGCTGCGAGTCGCGCCAGAACTCCGCGGCAGGCCCTCGAAACGCGACCCTGCCCGCGTCCAGAACGACGAGCTCGGTGCACGTTGCCCCGACGAAGTCGGCGTCGTGCGAGGCCACCCAGCACGCGATGCCGCGCTCGTGCAGTCCCGCGAGGATCGTGACGAGACGCTCCACACCTTCACGATCGATCCCCAGCGTGGGCTCGTCGAGGAACACCACGCCGCGGCGCTGCGCCAGCGCGCCGGCCAGCGCGACGCGGCGCTTCTCACCACCGCTGAGGTGGACCGGAGGGCGCGCCCCGAACTCCTCGGGCGCCAGCCCGACGTCGCGCAGCGCTCGCTGCACGCGCTCCTCCACGTCGTGGATGCCGCTCTCGCGCAGACCGTACGCCACATCCTCGAGCACCGACTCCGCGAAGAGCTGGCGCTCCGGAAACTGGAAGACCAGGCTCGGGAGCCGCACCTCCGACTCCGCAGACCACACGCTTCCCTCGCTCGCATCCAGCAGGCGGCAGAACACGTGCAGGAGCGTCGACTTTCCCGATCCCGAGCGCCCCATGAGGCCGACGCGATCGCCGGCGCGCACGCCGAGCGTCACGCCGCGCAGCGCGTGACCCTCACCGGGCAGACCGCGCTGATACCACACGTGCACGTTGCGCGCCTCGAGCAGCAGCTCGCCGGTGGGAGGCGACCCCGAGGATGACGAGCCGCCGGAGGACGGCGGCGTCGGTTCCGTGGGTGCCCCGGGTGGAGTCGATCCGGACGCCGTCATGCGACACCTCCGGGGGCCGGACCGGAGAGCCCGAGCGCGGTGAGCACTTCCTGCCAGGACACCGTCGGCCGCGGCATCCGGCCCACGCGGACCAGCTTCTTCGAGAGTCTCCACACCAGCGGCAGACCGACGCGCTGCTCCACGTCTTCCGGAAGACGCGCGAAGACCGCGTTCGGCGGGCCGTCCGCGACGAGACGACCCGCGTGCAGCACCAGGACGCGATTGCTCGCGGCCGCCACCTCGGCCTCGGTGGTGGCGCGCAGCACCGGCGTCGCCGCCCGCCGGGCCTCG
>JBHHXQ010000041.1:0-13509 GCA_046757105.1 Candidatus Krumholzibacteriia bacterium | reverse complement strand
GTTGAAAACCCCATTTGAAAACTCTAGAATGAGGTCCATTCAGGCCATGGTGGGCAAACCAATCGAAGTTCGAGGAGGTGCATCGTGTACAACATCCGACCCATGAGTTTCGTTCTGTCGATCCACGTTCTCATCCTCCTGGTCTCTTTAGCGCAAGCACAACCTCCCGGTTTCGCACTCGCGTGGGGGAAATATGGGGCGATCGGCGGGGAGTTCATCGATCCTCGAGGCATCGCAGTGAGCGGCTCTGCCGTCTACGTCGCGGACGGTGGAAACAACCGGATCCAGAGGTTCACGACCGATGGGGCACTGGTCACGATCTGGGGAGCGGTTGGGTCCGGAAATGGACAATTCAACTCCCCCAACGCCGTCGCTCTGGATGCCAACGGTGATGTCTACGTGGTGGACGGGAACAACCACCGAGTCCAGAAGTTCGACTCGAATGGAGCCTTCCTGTTGTCGTGGGGGTTCTTCGGTTCGGGCAATGGCCAGTTCTACCTGCCGTACGGCATTGCTGTCGGGCCAAACGGGAACGTGTACGTGCTGGACAAGATCGGGGCGCACGTACAGAAGTTCACGAACAACGGGAGCTTCACCTTGAAGTGGGGGGCGAGCGGTTCTGGTAACGGTCAGTTCATCGCGCCGAGTGGCATCGCGGTCGACGGAGATGGCAATGTCTACGTTGCCGACACCTTCAACGATCGCGTCCAGAAGTTCGACAGTGCCGGGAATCTTCTGCTCTCGTGGGGTTCCTCCGGTTCCGGTGATGGACAATTCGATCGTCCCTATCAAGTCTGCGTGGAGGAAAGCGGCAGAGTGTACGTCGTGGACGCTGGCAACGATCGTATCCAGCAGTTCTCCAGCGACGGTGTGTTCTCGACCAAGTGGGGATCGACCGGTTCCGGCGATGGACAGTTCCACGCCCCGTTCGGCATCCAGGTCGCTGGCGGCGTGGATGTCTACGTGACAGATCGGTGCAACAGCCGCGTCCAGAAGTTCCAGTTTGCGCCGATCGCTACGGTGTTCACGACTTGGGGAAAGCTCAAGACCTCATACCGCTAGATGTGGGACGCGCACGACCGGGACGAACCGCCGGCTCCTGGACAGTGGCCGAAGATCCTCCAAGGCCGGCTGAGTCGAAGCTCCCCCGGCCGGACTTGGGTGCGCTTGTTCCGCGACCGGCCGCGCGACGAGGCGCTCGGAGCAGGGCGAGACTCGCCATCCCGGCAGCCAGATGTACGTGTTGCTCAGCGGCGGAGACGCCCAGCCGACAGTTCGCGCCCGTGGCTCGTGTGGGCGATCGCCACCTACGGTGCGGGACTTCCCGTGCTCCACTGCCTGCACATGCGGGACCAGTTCCAGGGGAACTGCAACTCATCTCATCAGAACCATCTTTCTCGTCCGTGAGAAACCGGCCGCATCCAGGCGGTAGAGATACGTGCCCGAGGCAACAGATCGACCTGTGTCATCGCGACCATCCCAGACGTAGGAGTGAGTGCGGGGCTGCAACAGCTCGTTCACCAGTTCCGCGACCTTCCGGCCCGACACCTCGTAGATGGTCAGGCGGGCGTGACCCGTTTCGGGAAGGGAGAAGTCAATCCGGGTTTGCGGATTGAATGGATTGGGGACGTTGTGCATCAGCATGAATGACGGTGGTTCTCCCTCGTTGCCGACCCCGGTCGGTGGCGACTGTGAAATGAGGCTCCCATCGATGACGAGATCGAAGAGCCCGGACACGTCGGTCAGCACCACGGTGAACGGATCTCCCAACACCAGTCCGTTCGAAGCATCGAATCCGGCCGAGTTTCCGTCTTCGAACGTTCCGTTGCCTGAAATGAAATCCAGGCTGATGAATTCGTGCCCCATGTAATGGGCTGCTCCCACGAAGCTTCCCGACGGGTCGACGGTGCCGGCAAAAGCGTCGATCCTGCGTCCCAGGACGCTCCAGTGAAACACGGCGTCTTCAAGAAACGGTTGCGACGTGGTGGTCGAGAACGTCCGAGCGACATGATCCACGTGCAGGTAGCAGGCGGTGACCCCCATGAGATCCACGTTGGCGAGATCCGTACCGTTCGAATAAACGATGCTGCCCCCGTCGACACCAAACAGGTACGTTCCCGTTCCATAGCCGCTCATCCCCTTGGATCTGAACTGCAGGGACACTCCATGCGGACCGACGGCAGTGAACTCGAGTTTCCCATCCAGCCCCACGCCGTTTCCCAAATAGAAGTAGTCGCCCGAATTCCCGTCCTCGATGAATCCAGAGGTGATGGTCAACCCGCTGAAATCACCGATGAAACTGCCCGTCAGGTCGACGGTCCCGCCGGTCAGGGGCGCCACTGGGCCCGCGGGCGTCCCCCAGGAGCCGCCCGTGATTTCAAACCAGGTGTTGCGGTCAGGGCTGTAGATGCGTTCGCCCTCGAGCATACCCAAGCCCGTCGATGGATCGACTGGCGTCGAACCACTGACGTTCCCAGCTCCGTCGATCACCAAGTCGATCGTCCCGTTGAGTGTCGGCCCATACGGGGGCGTGCCCCAGACCTCGGTGTCCGGAATGACCACACCATTCTCTGTCACGTCGTAACGGATCTGCATGTCGATTTGGTACGTGAATGTCTGTGCCCGCGACAAGGCGGGACAGGACAGGACCCCAACCACAACAAGGCACCCGATCGTCATCCCGAGCAGGCTCTCGTCGGATCTCGACCTCGCTGATGCGGTCATCGGTATCCCCCCATTCTGACCGTGAACGGCGCCGTTCCAAGCAGCCGGGCGGCGGTGCCTTCAGTCGGATGTCGACTCACAGGTCTCGGGCGGTGGCAATCGAATGACGACTGGTCGTCGGTCATGCGCAAGAGAACCGGCGAGCGATCTCTCCTGCTGCCATGCTGCCGCCCCGTGCGTTCCGGGCGATCGAGACATGGCGATACGTGAGGAATGAACGAGGGTTCCGAGCAGGCTCTGCAGGTCTCGAGTTGCTTTTCACCGCGGTTCGTTGTCATTCGCAAGACCTCAAAGTCCCACCAATACATTCTACCAGCTCTGCTGGGCATCGGCGAGCTGTTCCTGGTTGCCGGAGACCCAAGGCTGCGGACGGGGGGAGGAGGCGCCGGTGCCGCCGAAAGGCCGTGATGCCAGCATGGCACATCATACGCGCGATGTCCTTCAGCGTATTCGCGTCACGCCGCAGTTGACCTTCCTGAAGGAGGAACCGGTTGAGCGACCGAAAACCCTGCGCGGCCCTCCGTGTGAAGCGACCGCGGATCGAAGATCGTGACCGCATCCTCTGCCTGCGTCATGTTCGCGGTCGGAGCGCCTTTCCGGGCTCGGGGGCCCGGCCCGCGGCCGGCTTCGCCGCCGAGGGGCCGACCCGGGGCGGGCGAGACCTAGAAGAAACCGCGCGCGAAGCGCAGGTCGAAGCGGACGGCCTCGGGGCGGTCCGGGCCCAGGGGGAAGGCGAGATCGAGGCGCAGGTAGGAGGCTTGCCCGAAAGGCCCCAGAAAGCGCTGCAGCCCCAGACCGGTGGAGTGGATCCAGGCGTCGGAGCCGCTGTCCCAGGTACGACCCGCGTCCAGCCACGGAACGAGCTGCAACCCCGCATGGCGCAGGACGGGGACATCCGCCGCTCTCAGGAGGTCGTAGGGAACGAGGTACTCGAGGCGCGCGGTGAACGACGCCTCTCCGACCCGCGTTCGACGCTCGAAGCCGCGGACGGTGCTCAGGCCTCCGAAATCGGCCAGGCGCTGCACCGGCGCGTCGCCACCCGTGCGCACCCAGCCCAGATCGAGCGTGAACTCCTGCCGTCCGAGATAGCGGCGGGCGGAAAACGCCAGGTCGCTGCGGTTGTAGGCAAAGTCGCCACCCAGACCCCCGCCGGCGACGCGGTGCGCCAAATCGATCTGCCAGAGCTCTCTCTCGAGCGAGCCGAGCCGCAGCGAACCGACCACGGCGCGATCGATTCCCACGTCCACGGGTGCGTTGAACCGGACCAGATCACCGAACACGGAGAAGTCGCTGCTCCCGGAGACGCTGGACTCCTCGGCCGCCTCGTAGGCCACCTCGAGGCCGACACGCGGCGCTGGACTCCAGGTCAGGCCGACGCCACCACCCTCGCGGCGCAGGTAGTCCTGCGCGTCCTCGGCCCCGACGAGCGCCCGCAGGCTGTTCACGGCCGGCCGGTTCGAGCCGTACGGGACGACGCGGTCCGCGTAGTGGACGCGCAAGCGCGCCCGCCACGCCTTGGGGCCCAGCGGAACGTGCAGCGCTTCGTGATGACGGAACTTCTCGGAGCCCGTGGCGTAGGCGCCCTGGATCTCGAACCGCGGGCCCGGCTGCCTCACCGGGTGCAGGGCCACACGCGCTCCCGCGACCAGACCTTCGACGCGGTTGTAGGCCCACAAGCGCTCCGCCAGGTCGAAGCTCAGGGCGAGGCGGCGCGCCCGCTCCGTGTGCAGCTCGCGATAGGTATCGAGACCCAGGGAGTCGTATTCGGCCAACACCGTATCCCGGAAGCTCGTGTCGATCCGCAGCAGATCCTCACCGAAGTATGCGCGGTCCTCCGCCTGCAGCTTGTCGAGCAGAGCTCCGTGGCGGACGCTGTCCCCGGCGGCCTCCGTCTCGGCACGCGCCGCGCCGCACGAACCCACGAGCAGACCGCAAGCAAGAGCGCAAACGACGCCGTGCCGAGTCCGGGCCTGCACCTTCGCTGTCGTGGCATGCAAATCTAGCGCTCCCCGAAGATGCGGGCGTCATACCCTTCGTCGAAGCGGAAGTCGTCGCGATGCAGCGCCAAGGCCACGTTGTCGGGGATGGCATCGAACCACCCACCCCGCAGATCGATGTCCATGAAGAGCCTGGTGGCCACCCATTCGCCTCCCGGAAGCTCGCTCCAGTGCCGCGAAATGCGCTTGATGCCCTTCAGGAACAGCGGAAAGGGACTCTGCTCGAAGGTGAACTGCTCGTGGATGATCCGGTAGTTGTCGGTGTCCACGTACACGGTCCCCGAAGGAAGTGCCTTGAAATCGGATTTCGGCTTGAAGCCGATCTTGAAGATGACATGGTCCACCTCGACGGTGCGCTCGAGGAGCGTGAAGTCGAACTCGTGCTCGTCCTCGAGGAAGAAGGGGATCTTCGCGAAGTCGCTGTGAGCGCTCGCCGACACCTCCACCCGTGATTCCTCTTCGTCGGCATCCTCGTCGAGCACCCAGCTGCCGTCGCGAAGCTCGTACTTGCGAAACGAGTCGTCGAGCTTGACGATGCGCGTCGTGCCATCGGCGTCGGCGTAGCCGCGGAACACCTCGTCACGGATCTCCTTCTTCTTCTTCCAGCGCACGATCGCCCGGATCGTCATCGTGTAGGTCATGTCGGTGTGGCCGCCGAGCTTCGTCTTCTCCCCCTCGTGGCACCGCGCGATGATCTCGCGCAGCGTCAGCTTCCTGGTGGTGACCCGCGTGGTGTCGGTGACGCCGTAGATCGGCGCGCTGCGCAGCGAGTCGGGCCGGTCGCCGCGCTGGGCGGACGCGGCGGGGCTCCAGGCCGCGGCGAGGGCCAGGAGGCATGCGGCCGGCAACACCGGTCTCATGAGCGGGGCTGGGGTCATGTGCGATTCTCCAGCAGGAATGGGACGTCCCACGAGCTGCTCCCACCCACCCTACGCGCAGACCGCGCGGCGGGTTACTGCATGGCCGCGCGGCCAGCCTGCTCGCCCGCGGGTCGCAGACCCGCACGCCCGTCTGGACCCGGTCACGAAGCCCAGCTGCGGAACCCGAACCAGCCCCAGTAGGCCAGATAGAGCGCCGCGACGGTGCTGGCCGCCGAGACCAGGAACGAGTGGACGCGAACACCACGATGCATGGACCAGGCCCGGGCGCGAATCGCCTGCACGAGGCCCGCCACGGAGGTGACCGGGAAGACCAGGCTCAGGACGAAGAGCGCGACGGACCACAGCGTGGGTTCGCCGAAGCGCCAGATCACGTCGTCCCCGGAGACGGCGATCAGAACCGGCATCGCCACGAACGACAGCACCGCAACCAAGGGCAGGACGCGCACGTGGAGGTGCTTGGCCTGGCGCAGCTTCCGGAAGATCTTCCGCGGCACCCAGACCATGGCGAACAGCACCGAGCTCGCCATCAGCACGGCGACGGCAGCGCTGAGCCCCCACCGGAGCCAAGCGGACAGCGACGGGATGCGCCGCAGGGTGTCGCCGCCGTGGTCCTGGATCAGGATCTCCCCACCGTCCGCCTGGAGAAACACCCGGCTCGCGACCGCATCGTCCTCACTGCGGAGCTGCGTCGGTGTCACCGGTACGAACTTCTCCGAAGAGCGGCTCGAAGAGCACGCGGTCCTCCGCAAGAACGACACGCGTGATGCCGAGGATGCGGATGAGGAAGCGCGAGAGTTCGACGCGCGGCGTCATGGGCTCGTAATAACCCGAGTACGCCTCGAATTCCGCGACGGACACGTCCGGCACCGGCAGGGGCGGCGCGTCGAGGTCACGCGTGAGGTAGCTGCGGAGCAGCCCGCGCACGGCACGGAAGGCACCACCCTGCACCGCATTGATCATGAACACGAAGCCCACGCCGTGCTCCGGGATGTACTCGTAGTCTGCGAGGTAGCCGTTGGTACCTCCGGCGTGGCCGCACCAGACGAAGCCGCCGTCGACGGTCGCGTAGTTCCCGAGGCCGTATCCGACGCGCAGGCCTGCCTTGGCGGCCAGCGTGCTCGTGGAGGTCTCCATGCGCTCGACGGATTCGGGGGCAAGGAGGGTCCGGCCGCGGAACGTGCCGCGATTCAGCAGCAGCTGGACGACATGCGCCAGCTCGGGCGCCGATGCGTTGATCGAGCCCGATGGCCGCAGCGAGATGTGCCAGTAGGGCTGCTCCGTGGCTCCGTCGCTCGCGTAGCCCCTGGCGAGCCTCCGTTCGACGTCGTCGTCCAGGAAGTAGCTCGCGGTGGACATCTCGAGCGGCTCGAAGATCCTCGAGCGCACGAACTCCTCGAAGGACAGGCCGGTGATCTTCTCGATGACGTAGGCCGCGATCGGCGGGCCGGAATTGCAGTAGGAGAAGTGCGTGCCTGGCTTCCACCGCGACGTCCGGGAGCTCGGGTTGTAGGCCAGCGCGTCATGCAGGCTGATGGGATTCGGATCGTTGTGCGCGTACTCTCGAAGGTGGATGTCGTCGAAGCCGGTGGTGTGCTCCAGAAGATGCACGAGGCGGACCGGATCCGTCTCCTCCCACCGGTTCGTGAACTCGATCTCCGGCGCCAGGTCGCGCACGCGGTCCTCCAGGTTCAGCAGCCCCTCTTCCCGCAGCATCAGCACTGCGATGGAGACGAAGGTCTTCGAGATGGAGCCGACCCGCAGCAGCGTGGTCGCATCCATCTGCTTCCCCGCAGCGACGTCCGCCCAACCGATGCCCGCCGTCCACAGGACCGCGTCCCGCGAGACCAGCGCGAGGGCGAGACCCGGCGTCTCGTGCGTCTGCAGGGTGTCCCGGAGAGCCTGCTCGAGCTCCTCGAGCGACGCGGGTGGCTCGGTCTCCTCGCTGGCCGCACCGGCAGCAACGGCGATCCACAAGACGAGGGCCAGGAATCGTCGCATGGCATCCCCTTCTTCGAACCTCCTGCGGATCCGTGGATCCACCGGCCTGCACGTGTCACCTCACAGCCGGGTCCCCGAGTCCAGAAGGCCTCCGCCGGATCGGCACCGCGGCGACGTGAAGGCGGTCGATCGTATCACCGCTCGACGGTCCATTGCGAGTGGTCGGTGCGCAGGATTCACTGCGGACGGAAGTGTCGCAACGCAGAAGGCGCCTAGAAACAGGAGTGGCCAGAGCATGGACGCAGCAGCGACTTCGGGTTCCCCGATCCAGCGTCCGACACACGCCCCCTTGGTCCGCCGACGGCACGCGGATCGCCTGCGTCTCGGAACACCGTGAAGGTCGTGATCACATCCGGATCGCCTCGGGTCCTCCGGATCTCATCAGCCCCGGGGTCAGCGGTAGAGGCCCTTGACGCCGCTCCAGGTGTTGCTCTCGACAGCACCGAGACACGGGTCGTAGGAGCTGTTGACAAGCACATCACCGGCCAGGACGCAGATCGCCGTGTACGCCGGTGCGTCACATGCCGTGATATGGGGACAATCGAAGTACCGATTGCTTGGAGGATCTCTCGCGACGACGGACAGGACGATGTCGGGCACGATGGCCGTCGCCATGACGGTCACCGTGCAGAGCGTGACGCAGTTGCCGGTCTGGCACTGGGGGAAGGCGATGTTGACTCCCGTTTCTCCGAACGGATCGCCGAGAACGATGTTCGCACTCGGATTGGGATCGCAGACGGCGATCCAGTCGGAAGGCCATCCCACCACCCTGAACTCGACACCGGTGAACTCGAGCGCGCGATAGCCTCTCGCGAGGCTGATGTACGCGATCCCCTGCTGCTCGGGCATCGCGGTGAACTCCGCAGGAGTCGCAATCGGGGTCGCCGTAGATGCTGATGATCGGTGCCGAAGAGGATCGAGGTGCCCACGAGACTGGTCCGGCGACCAGCAGGAAGACGTGCAGCTTCTCCTCCCCAAGCCGGGATCCAATCCGCTGCCTGTGAGGTACGGACGGAGGGTAGCGTGGCGAGACCGTGCTGTGCATCATTTCGGCCGGCAGCCCGCGGGCGGAGAATGGTCCCCGGCGGGGCAGGACGACGCCTCTACACGACGGGATGGTCGGCCGAGCTCTCGCTGCCTTGCCGGACGCGCGTCCGCGCCAGGTCCCCGAGGGCACGGACGACGAGCGCCGTCCAGCCCGTCTGGTGGCTGGCGCCGATGCCGCGACCGCTGTCGCCGTGGAAGTACTCGTGGAAGAGAACGAGGTCCTTCCAGTGCGGATCCTCGGCGTAGCGTGTCTCGCCGCCGTGGCAGGGGCGCGCGCCGTCCTCGCCGGGCAGGAAGATGCGGCAGAGGCGGGCGAGGATCTCCCGGCCGACCTCCTCGAGGGTCACGGAGCGCCCGGAGCCGGTCGGGCACTCCACCTTGAAGTTCTCGCCGTGGAAATGATGGTAGCGCTCGAGCGCCTCGACGAGGAGGAAGTTGAGCGGAAACCAGATCGGTCCGCGCCAGTTCGAGTTGCCGCCGAAGATCCCGCTGTCCGATTCGCCCGGGACGTATCGGACGCGGTGCTCCTGCCCGTCGAGCTGGAAGACGTACGGGTGCTGGAGATGGAAACGGCTCATGGAGCGCACACCGTACGGGGAGAGGAACTCGTTCTCGTCCAGGACGTAGCGCAGCACCTTCTGGAGCCGCTCGCGTGACGGCACGGCGAGCAGTCGATGTCCGTGCTCCGGACACGGCTCGCAGTAGGAGGCGTAGCGGCCCAGGTCGGCGCGGTTGCGCAGGAACCACTCCATCCGCCTGCGGAAGCCGGGCAGCCGCTCGAGGACCTCGTCTTCGAGGATCTCCACCGCGAAGAGCGGAATGATCCCCACGATCGAACGAACGCGCAGCGGAACCAGCGTGCCGTCGACGTGCAGCTGGTCGTAGTAGAAGCCGTCCTCCTCGTCCCAGAGGCCGCTGCCCCCGATGCTGTTCATCGCGTCCACGATGGCCACGAAGTGCTCGAAGAACTTGGACGCCAGATCCTCGTAGGCCGCGTCCTCGCACGCGAGCTCCAGCGCCATGGACAGCATCGTGGCGCAGTAGAACGCCATCCACGCGGTGCCGTCGGCCTGCTCGAGGTGGCCTCCGGTGGGCAGGGCCTGCGAGCGGTCGAAGACGCCGATGTTGTCCAGCCCCAGGAATCCGCCCGAGAAGAGGTTGTTGCCTTCGTGGTCCTTCTGGTTCACCCACCAGGTGAAGTTGAGCAGCAGCTTCTGGAACACCCGCGCCAGGAAGCGCCGGTCGCGCTCACCGCGCCCGCCCGTCATCTTGTAGAGCCGCCACGCGGCCCACGCATGCACCGGCGGGTTGACGTCGGAAAACGCGAATTCGTAGGCGGGGATCTGCCCGTTGCGGTGCATGTACCACTCGCGCAGGAAGAGAACGAGCTGTTCCTTCGCGAAGTCCGGATCCAGCTTGGCGAACGGAATCATGTGGAAGGCGAGATCCCAGGCCGCGTACCACGGATACTCCCACTTGTCGGGCACGGAGATGACGTCGCGGTTGTACAGGTGCGTCCAGTCGTGGTTGCGACCGCGCCGGCGCTCGGGCGGCGGCGTGGGCTGCGCGGGGTCGCCAGCCAGCCACTGGTCGACCACGTAGTGGTAGAACTGCTTCGACCACAAGAGCCCCGCGTACCCCTGGCGCGCCACCAGGCGCTCTTCCACCTCGAGCCCCGCGGGAAGGATCGACTCGTAGAGGGCCTGCGCCTCCTGGATGCGCTGGTCGAAGACGCGATCGAAATCCACTCCCACCGACTCCCGCGGTGCGAGCGCCTCCGAGACCAGGCGCATGCGCAGGACGACCCGGCCGCCTGCGGGGACGCTCAGGTGGTAGTGGCCCGCGGCCTTCGTGCCGCGCGTCTCCGGGTTGACCGCGCCGCGCTCGCCGTGGACCACGTGGCGGTGGAAGGCATCCTTCACGTACGGCGTGGCGGAAGGCACGCCGTAGAGTCGCTGCGTGTTGGTGTCGTTCTCCGTGAAGAGGAGCTCCGGGTTGCCGTGCAGGGGCTCGAGGCAGAGCAGCATGTCTCCGAGCTCCTCGTGCGCGGCGCGAATGCGGTTGGGCGCACTGCGCATCAGACTGGGCCGCGCGCCGTAGCCTTCGCCGCTTCGCCCCCAGGACCAGGTGTTCCGGAACCAGAACGTCGGCAGGACGTGCAGCGGCGCCTCCTCGGGCCCGTGATTGGTCACGGTGATGCGAATGAGGATGTCCTCCGGCGCGGCTTTGGCGTACTCCGCGTGCACGTCGAAGTAGCGTTCCTCTTCGAAGACTCCGGTGTCCAGCAGCTCGCACTCCGGCGCCTCATGCCCCCTGCGACGGCTCTCCTCCACGAGGTGCGCGTACGGGTACTCCGCCTGCGGGTACTTGTAGAGCGCCTTCAGGTAGGACGAGGTGGGCGTGGCGTCGAGATAGTAGTAGCACTCCTTGACGTCCTCGCCGTGGTTGCCTTCGGGTCCGCCGAGGCCGAAGAGCCGCTCTTTCAGGATGGGATCCTTCTCGTTCCACAACGCCAGCGCGAAGCAGAGCCTCCCCTTGCGGTCGCAGATCCCGAGGAGGCCGTCCTCGCCCCAGCGGTAGGCGCGGCTGCGCGCGTGGTCGTGCGGGAAGTGCTCCCAGGGATTGCCGTCCTCCGAGTAGTCCTCGCGCACCGTGCCCCACTGCCTTTCGGCGAGGTAGGGGCCCCAGCGCTTCCAGTTCTTCTGCCGGAGCGTGTCCTGGGTGAGGCGCGTGCGTTCGGCGCCCGCGAGCCCCTGCATCATCGCAGACCTCTCGTCATCGCAACCCCCTCGTCACCGCAGACCTCTCTCGAGGACCGCCCAGACCGGATTCGCGAACCGCTTCACCCCGGGAGCCTCGCCGCGCTCCTTGGCCCGCCAGTAGGCCCAGCCGAGCGGCTTGGCGCCGAGCTCGTAGTCCATCCCATCCCAGGTATCCTCACGAAACGAGTAGAAGGCCCAGTGCCATCCGTGTGCGTCGAAGATCTCGATGACGTCCTCGAGGTAGCGCCCGGCGCCACCCGTCGTCCGATGACACCCGAACTCGCCGGCGAAGACGCGATTCGCAGGCACCTCGTGTCTCTCCTGCCACTCCACGACGGGCCGCAGAATCGCCTCGAGCGTGTTCGCGTTCAGGTCGATCTCGAGGCGCGCTCGGCCGCCGCCGGCCTCGGACACGATCTTGCCCGGATAGTCGAACCGCCCGCCGTTGGCCTTCTTGTTCGTGTACACGAATGGCTCGTACATGTGGAAGGAGTAGAGAACTCGCTCGTCGGCCAGCGGCCGCAGGTACGCGATGGCCGCGGGGGAACCCCACGAACCGCTGTCGAGAACGATGGGGGTGTCCGGATCGACCTCGCGGATCGCCTGCACGACGGACGCATTGAAACGGTTGAGATCCGCGGGTGTCCCCTCCACCCGCGAGTACCATTCGAGGAGGTCGCGGGGTTCCCAGCCGTCGAAGCCGGTGGCGCGTTCGGGAACCGGCTCGTTCAGGATGTTGTAGCCGACCACCGCCGGGTGACCGGCGAGGCGCGCCGCCAGGTCCCGCCAGAGCGCCGCCGCCTGCGGCAGGAAGCCGGGATCCCGCCACAGGCGGGGATCCAGCCGCATTTCGTTGTGCTGCCGCCACCGTGCACCCGGGAGCGAGAGCGTCGTCAGCACGACCCCGACCCCGGCGGCATGCGCCTGGTCCAGGACCTCGAGGAGCATCTCGAGGTCGCGCTCGACGAGGCCGTCGTATTGATCCGCATCGCCGATCAGGAAATCGCGCTCTTCGGTCGCCCACTTGTTCGGCGCCAGCCGGACCACGGCGATGCCGGCGGCGCGCGCCGCTTCGAGCCATTCCCGGGTCGGCACCTCGTTGAACCAGTTCGCACCCCGGCGCGGCTCGCTCCAGTACTCGAGCTTGTCGAGCGCCGCACCGCGGTGCGTCCCCACAAGCAGGAAGGCCAGAATCGACAGGACCACGATCCGCCGCATCGCTCCCCCTCCCGCTCCGCTCGCGCAAGCACACCGGCGCTCGCCGCATTCTGATCCGAAAGGGGTGGCTCTGCCTACTCCTATTGATGTCGACGGGGCGGCCGGGCCGCAGGCGCGGCACGACTTGGGCTTGGCCTGCTCCGGGGCTGCCGTTAGGATATCCCCCCAACTGGACGAGGCGCCATCGCCGGACGCCTGCGCGACCAAATCCACCGAGGAGTTCCTGGTGCCTTCCCCATGGACCGATCTGACGAAGCGGGCCTCGGACTTCGTCTGGGGGCCGGCGGTTCTGATTCCGTTGCTGTTGCTGACGGGGCTCTTCCTCACGCTGCGCCTGCGGGGCCTGCAGTTCACGCAGCTGTGGCATGCCCTGTGGCTGGGGCTGGTGGTGCGCAAGGAGAAGGGGGCCGAGGGCGACATCTCGCACTTCCAGGCGCTGATGACCGCGCTCGCGGCAACCGTGGGCACCGGCAACATCGTCGGCGTGGCGACCGCGATCGCGCTGGGCGGGCCCGGCGCCCTGTTCTGGATGTGGATGACGGGACTCGTCGGCATGGCGACGAAGTACTCGGAGGCGATGCTCTCGGTGCGCTTCCGCACCACGGATCACCGCGGGGAGCAGGCAGGCGGCCCCATGTACTACCTGGCGAACGGCGTTCCGTGGCGCTCCATCGGCCGTCCGCTCGGCTTTCTCTTCGCGCTCTTCGCGGCCGTGGCCGCCTTCGGGATCGGCAACATGGTGCAGTCGAACTCGGTGGCGTCGGCCCTGCACGACTCGTTCGGCGTCCCGGTGTGGGTGAGCGGGCTGGTCATCGCGGGCGCTGTCGCGGCGGTCATCCTGGGAGGCATCAAGTCCATCGGGCGCTTCACCGGTTTCTTCGT
>JBHHXQ010000040.1:0-13561 GCA_046757105.1 Candidatus Krumholzibacteriia bacterium | reverse complement strand
AGCTGGCGTTCGACGCCACGGGCGGCAACGGCTCGCTGGCCTGGGATCTCCTGAGTCGCAACGGCCAGGAGGTCACGAGCGGCGTGTATCTCTTCGCGGTCGAGGCGGACGACGCGAACTTCGAGCGCTTCGTCGGCAAGTTCGTGGTGATTCGATAGAGCTTGCGGTTTTCCCGAATGGCGGCGGGTGGTCGCCGCCCGATCAGGAGGTTGAGTGAGAGTGAGACGAGTCCTGACTCTGGCCTTCATCGGAGTTCTGGTGCCGCAGGTGGTCTCGGCGACAGAGATCTTCGAGAAAGTCGGTACCTATACGGGGCAGTTCCTGAAGATCGGCATCAGCGCGCGCGCCACCGGGATGGGCAGCGCCTTCACGGCGGTTGCGAACGACGCTTCTGCTGCCTTCTGGAACCCGGCGGGTCTGGTCGAGGTGGACGGGACGGTCATCACCGTGAACCACACCGAGTGGCCGGCGGACATCAACCTGGACTACGCCAACTACACGTTCTCTCCCACGTTCATCCGCGGCAAGGTTTCGCTGCACGCACGTGGCTTGACCATGGATCCGCAGGTGGTGCGGACGATCTTCCGCCAGAACGGAACGGGTGAGCTGTTCGACGCCGGCGACATGTCCTTCGGTGCCTCGTACGCCCGTTACTTCACGGACAAGTTCTCGGCTGGCATCACCGTGTCCTGGGTCCACATGGGGCTCGCGGACCGTTCGGTGAACACCGTGGTCTCGGACTTCGGCCTGCAGTATCGGATCGGCATCCGGGGGATGAAGCTGGGAATGGCGGTTCAGAACATCGGCTCCGAGGTCAACTTCGACGACCGCGCCGCGAAGCTGCCCACCCTCTTCAAGGTCGGCTTGGCGGTGGATACGTACCGGAGCGGCCCCCACTCGCTGATCACCGTGGGGGAGTTCTCGCGTCCCTCGGACAACAAGGAACGCCAGAACTTCGGTGTCGAGTACTCGTACAACGAGTTCCTGTACCTGCGCACCGGGTACAGCGTGAACTTCGATGCCGAGAACTTCGCGGCCGGTGCCGGGGTGGCCTTGCAGACGAGTCAGTCGACGAGCATCGACGTCGATTACTCGTTCGTCGACATGGACGCCCTGGGTGGCGTACATCGCGTGTCTCTCGGATTCCGCTACTGATGGTCTCACGCGGCCGTTTCAAGACTCGTTTCCGGGAGCCCGCCTGACCACCCAGGCGGGCTCCGTCGTTTCCAGAGCTCGACGGGCGTGGGGCTCATGGAGGTTGGAATGCTGCAACAAAGCCGGAATCAGCGGCTGGTCGGATGTGCTCTGACCGTTCTCGCTTGGACGGCGGGCGCGGGAACCACGGCCCGGGCCGCGCCGGAGACCACCCTGGCTTCTTCCCTGCATCCCGGCGTGGGGCGCGGTGACTTCGAGTTCCACGTGGATGCGGCGGGCCTGCACCGGGCGGGCGCGGGCAAGGTGGTGGCCCGGGTTCTCGTCCAGCTTCCCGTTCGCCAGGTGCTGGAGGAGACCCGTGCGAACGAGGCCGACCTCCGGGTGCGTGTAGGGGTCTACGAAGCCGACGCCGTGTTTGCAGCCTTCGAGAAGCTGACCTCGTCGCGAGACGAGTCGCAGGACGGACGCTCGCCGCGGCGGGATGCCCTCGAGAGCGACCGGCACGTTCAGGAGCTTCTGGAACACTTCGGCGGGATCGATGCCCTCACGGAAACCGCGAAGCGCTCCAGGGTCGAGGTCGCTGCGCGCGAGCAGCTGCGCGACACGGACTACAAGCTCATCGAGGTGCCGCTCGAGATCGCCCCGGGCGACTACGTGTTCGAGGTGGTGGTCGAGAACCTCTCGCGCCACAAGCGCGGCCTCCTCGACAAACTGCGCAAGCGCCCGATGAGCGCCACCTCTCGCATGCTCGTGCGCATTCCCGATCTGCACCGGATGCCGGCTCTCGGGGATCCGGTCTTCCAGAGCGGCTACCTGGAGCACGCGGACTACGCATCGCGGGTGTACGGGCTTCTCAACGACTCGCTGCACGTGCGGACGACGGTCTTCGCCGAAGGACCGACGCGGTTGCGCGTCGTCGCGCGCGACCGGAGCGGTGAGGAGCATTGGCGCGATTCACTCGAGGTTCGGGTCTCGGGGAGCCGCGAGATCGGCTTCCACGCCAGCGTCAACACGTTTCCGGCGGGCCAGTACACCCTGGCGCTGACGGCGGAGAGCCCGCAGGGGTCCGTCGTGTCCAGCCGCAGCTTCGACGTGGCGTGGTCGCTCTCGTCGTGGAAGAAGTCGCGGCGCGACCTGGGCCTGGAGGCCGAGATCGTTCTCCTCGAGGAGGAGTACGAGGTGTACAGCAGCCTGCCGCTGGGGGAGAAGGAGCGCTACATGGATGCCTTCTGGGCCGAACAGGATCCGACACCGGAGACGGCCTACAACGACGTCCTGGCGGAGTTTCACCGCCGCGTGGCGCACGCCGACTTCCACTTCTCCGAGGCGGTTCGCGGGGCTCTCAGCGACCGCGGCAAGGTCTACATCCGCTTCGGCCCGCCGCAGGAGGTCCAGCACGAGGCGGTTCCGGGCCACCTGGCGGGTGAGGGGGCCGAGGAGCTCATCGAGAAGGTGGAGGATCCGTACTCCAGCTCCGAACACGAGATCGTCGGGCTCGGGAGCGGCACGGGTGAAGTGCGCGGTCAGCGGGAGCGGCTGCGGCTCACCGAGGAGCACGATCGCGTCGTGGGGCGTGCGCGCGAACTCGTCGGCTACGAGCTGTGGATCTACACGGGCGGCGGATCGCCGTTGCTGCCCCGGGACGCCAGTTTGGGAATCCGCACGGGCCTGCGGCTCCTGTTCGTCGACAGCCAAGGATTCGGCGAGTACCAGCTCCGCAAGGCCTCGGCGCAGCTCGACATCCCCGGACTGCGGCCCAGCTACTAGGGCGGCGCCTCCCCCGGCCGGGGGAGGGAGTCACAAGTCCTTGTCCCTGAAGGCCCTCCGCGGCGGGCGCGAAACCGCAGGGCGGTTGACAGGCCTGCGGCCAGCGGCTATATTTGCCCCCGCTTCAGCGGTAACCTCGATATTCCCAAGGGCTTAGTGGGGTTTTGCGGCGTCAGGTTCCAGGGGGTGCTGTTCCGCCGCGTCATGCAGTCTCGAAACGTGATTCCGGAAAGGGGGAGCAGCCGTCGCCCTGGTGCACAGACGTCTCATCCGGCCATGAAAAAAACTCGACCTTTCGTTCTACTCAGTCTGCTCGTATTCGCAGTGCTCGCGGGGTTGCTGACGGCCCAGCGAGTGGCCTCCCAACCCGACCGTCCCATGACCGAGGAGGCCGCCGAGCCCGAGCCCGTGGACACCACGGCGGCGGCGGTCCTGTCTCCACCTGCGGTGGCGAGCGAAGCAGGAGGTCACGGGGCGCCCGAGTCTTCCCCGCAGCGTTCCATCTTCTGGACCGTCCTGAACTGGTTCCATCGCGGTGGCGCCTTCATGTGGCCAATCCTCTTCTGCTCGGTCGCCGCGGCGACAGGCATGAGCGAGCGCAGCAGCACGCTGGTGCGGGCGCGCACGAACACGCGCACCCTGATGTCCGACATCCTCAACGCGGTGCGCCGTGACGGACTGGGCGCCGCGGAGCGCATCTGCGAGCAGACCCGCGGACCGATCGCGGCCATCGTGCACTCCGGTCTCCGCCAGGCGGACAAGGGGCCCGATGCCGTCGAGAAAGCCATCGAGACCGCCGGTGCGGTCGAGATGTCCTTCCTCGAGCGCGGTCTCATCTGGCTGGCGACCATCGCCACCGTCGCACCGCTGCTCGGCTTCCTCGGCACCGTCTCGGGCATGATCCGCGCCTTCGACGCCATCGCGGCGGCCGATCAGGTCAGCGCCAAGCTGGTCGCCGGCGGCATCTCCGAGGCTCTCGTCACCACCCAGGCAGGCCTGCTGGTGGCGGTGCCGACGAGTCTGTTCCACAACTTCTTCCTCTCGCAGATCGACCGTTTCGTGGTCGAGATGGAGGAGAGCTCGAGCGAGCTGGTGAACACCATCGTCGAGCTGAAGTGACGAGCCACAGGCGGGTGCGGCCCCGCTGCCGCACCCGCCGAGGAGTCCGATGAGGCGACGCAGGCGGCGGGTGATCGAGGAGATCCCTCAGGCCTCACTGCCGGATCTGGCCTTCCTTCTGCTGATCTTCTTCATCACGAGCACGATCTTCGCGGTCGAGCACGGTCTGCCCCTCGTGCTTCCGAGCGCCCAGAAGAGCGCCACCGTGACCGTGGAGGCGAGCGAGGTCTTCCGGATCCAGGGGTACCCGGACGATCGCGTCACGGTGGACGGCGCGCCGGTGGCCGTCGGCGAGATCGGTCCGCTCCTGATGGCGCGCAACGCCGAGCGCCTGGCGCGGGACGAGCCGCAGCTGATCGTCCTCATCGAGACGCACCCCGAGGCCACCTACCGGCTCATGGTGGAGATCCTCGATCAGGTGCGTGCCGCCGAGCCCCGTCGCGTCGCGCTGCAGCTTCTCGAGGAGGTCAGCCGATGACCGCACGCTTCGGCCGCTTCCAGCGCTCGGTCCACCGCACGAATCGGATCCCCACGGAGTCGATGGCGGACATCGCCTTCCTGCTGCTGATCTTCTACATGACCACTGCCATCCTGCGCACCGAGGCGGGACTCGACGTCGACCTGCCGCGGGCACGCAACGCCATGCGGCAGCCGCGCGAGCAGATCGCCCACATCTGGATCGACCAGGACGGCCGGGCGATGATCAACGACCTCTACGTCGAGTACGAGGACATCGCCCCGATCCTGGCGCGCAAGCTGCGCGGGAACCCCAATCTCATCGTCGCTGTCAACACGGACCACCGCACGCGCTATAGTTACATGCACCGGGCCCTGGCAGAGATGAAGAAGGCCGAGGCGGTGCGCGTCTCGTTCACGACACTCCCGCGCCGGGGCGGGACATAGGAGCGGGCCGCTCCTGCAACCCGTTGCCGGAGAACGCGTAGTAGGGAATGGCCGCCCTTCCAGGCGCGCGGCCAGAATCTCGTGACAACAGGTCGGGCGGGTTCCCACCGCCCATCCCCACGCTGGAAGAGGTGATCCGCAGATGAAACGGTGCGAAGTGCGCCCGTCGCGGGCCTGGAGGCCGTATCTCGTCGGGCTGGCCCTCGTGGCCGTCCAGACGGGAGCTGCAGGCGCGCAGGAGCCGACCCACGTGCCGAGGTTCCTGCGCCTCTCCGATGCCATCGGCATCGCCATGGAGGGAAGCACCCAGCTCGGCATCCGGCAGGCCCAGCTGGATGCCTCGCGTACGGCGCGCCTCAACGCGATCTTCTCGCTGGGGCCCGACATCCAGGTCTCGGCGTTCGACTCGAGGCAGACGCGTACCGACCTCGACCTGCTGCGGTCGTCCGGAGGCGTCTCGGACCAGATCAGAACCGTCAACGACAACTTCATCCCGGTGTTCATCGACACGAGCTTCGTCGCGGCAGACGTCTCGGAGGAATCGGGTTTCAGGCAGGTCTCGGTCCAGTCGTCGGTGCGGTTTTTCGACGGGCTCGCGAACTACTATCGGATCGCGGCAGCGCACAACGACGTGCGCGCGAACGAGCTCGACCTGCAATACGCCGCCACCACGGTTCAGACCAGCGTCATCGAGGCGTACTACGACCTGCTGCGGGCGAAGCTCCTCCTGACCGTCGCCGCGGAGGCCGAGGCGGTTTCACGCGAGCAGCTCGAGCGCACGCAGGCGCTCTACGAGCTCGGGTCCGCAGCCCGCAGCGACGTGCTCAAGTCGCAGGTGCAGCTCGGGCAGACCAGGCTCGAGCTCGTGCAGGCCCGGAACCGCGAACGCCAGGCACGCAACGGACTGATCTACGCCATGAACCTCAAGAGCGCCACCCCCTTCGCCATCGACACCACGGTCGTGGACATCCCGGAGGAGCAGATCGACTTCGGGGCCGAAGTCAGGTACGCACTCGACCACCGACTGGACCTCATGGCCTTGCGGGAGGCCGAACGCGGGCAAGGGAAACGCGTCGTCGAGGCTCGTGGGGCTCTGTTTCCGACCCTGGACTTCCGGTACAGCTTCGCGTTCAGCGACCAGGAGTCGCAGTTCCGCTTCGGTGCGGCGCAGACACGAACCCGCAGCTGGACGCTCAGCAGCAGCTGGGGCGTCTTCGATCGCTACCTGACGTATTCGAACATCAGCCAGGCGAAGGCCAACCGCCGCATTGCCGAGTACAACCTCAAGCAAGCCGAGCTCGACGCCATCCGGGAGATCCGCGACTTCGTGAACCAGCTTCAGGAGGCGCGCGAGCGGTTCGTGGTGTCGAGCGAGAACGTCGAGCGTTCCGAGGAGGACCTGAGGTTGGCGCAGGAGAAGTTCCGCGTCGGAGCTGGGACGATTCTCGATACGATCACGGCCGAGTCCGACCTCACGGCCACCAAGGCTGCCGAGGTCGAAGCCAGCGTCGACTACTTGATCGCGCGCGCCAAGCTGTCGCGTGCGACCGGACGTCCGTTCTCCGAGCTTTGATCCCGGGAGCGTCCGCAGCCGCGCCCGCGTCCCGCCGAGCACCGGGCGCCGGCGGCCCTCTGCCGGGGCAGGGGTGCGTTCAAGGACCGGTGCAGCGCGCCTGGTCGGCTCGGCACCGCCGCACTCGTGCGGCGAAGCCTCGCCGCCGGGGCATGGATCGCGCTCCCCGGGTGCCGTGCAGGTCCCGGAGCGGGGCGCGTCTGGTGGGGCGGGCGCTGCGGGCCGGATCCCCAGGGCGGGAGGCGCGAACAGATGCTCATCGAGCTGCGCGACCTCGTGAAGGACTACAGGCTCGATTCCCAGATCGTGCGCGCCCTGAACGGGGTCGACCTCTCGGTCGCGCGTGGCGAGTTCGTCTCCATCATGGGGCCGAGCGGATCGGGCAAGTCCACGCTCATGAACCTGATCGGCTGCCTCGATTCCCCGACGTCGGGGACGTACGCTCTGAACGGCCGGGAAGTCGGCAGGCTGCAGGACGATGATCTGGCCGCGATCCGCAATCGCGAGGTCGGCTTCGTCTTTCAAACCTTCAACTTGCTGCCGCGCGCGACGGCCCACAAGAACGTCGAGCTGCCGCTGATCTACGCGGACCTGCCGGCGCGCGAGCGGCGGCGGCGCGTCGAGGAGGCCCTGCAGGTGGTGGGGCTCGGGGACCGCGCGCGCCACAGGCCCAACGAGCTCTCGGGGGGCGAGCGCCAGCGTGTCGCCATCGCGCGCGCCGTGGTCAATCGACCCTCCATCATCCTGGCCGACGAGCCCACCGGCAATCTCGACAGCCGCACCGGCCAGGAGATCCTCGAGGTGTTCTGCCGGCTGCACGAGGCGGGGCACACGCTTCTGCTGGTCTCGCACGACGCCGACATCGCGCGGCACGCGCGGCGTGTGGTGCGGCTGCGTGACGGCGAGGTGGAGTCCGACGAACCGGCGAGCACGGTGTTCCCGCCGCCGCCATGACCCCAGTCGCCGTGGAAACGCGGCTCGGCGTGGTCGACGGTCCGCCAGGGTCGGACACCTGCGGATCCGGGAGCGTGCGGACGGACCTGCACTCCAGGCGGAGCCGCAGCCCGGTGCTCGTCTTATCCGGTGCTCGTCCTGTACTGTGGAGTCGGCGCCACCGACTCGGCGCTCCGCAGTCAGGAGTCTCGATGTTGCCGCTTTCGAGACAAACCGGGGTTGCCTGCGTTCTCGCGGGCATCGTTGCCGGGTGTGCGGGCACCGCACTCCGGCCCCAGACGGCTCCCCACTCCGACACGCTGCACGCCTGGCTGGCCTGGCACGAGGACGGCCGACCCGTCTATCGCATAGCGCTTTCGGTTCCGCACAGCGAGCTGCGCCATCGTGCCAATGCGGCCGCCAGGCCGCGCTGTCGTGTGATTCTGAGTGCAACAGTGCTCGATCGCTCGGGGAGGGTCATCGGCGGCGAGGCGTGGACGAGCGACGTGGAGGTCGCCGGAGTCGCCGCGGATCCCCTCGCACGCTACGAGCGCCTCGTGGAGCTCCCGACGTCGCCCGGCAGACAGGAGCTGATGCTCGGAGTCATCGTGCAGGGCAATGTCTATGCACCCGAGTGGCGGCGGCGCTTCGAGGTGCCCGGACTCGAGCCGGATCTGCTCCTGCTCGGCGAGCCGCAGTTCCTGAAGTCCGATTCGGGAGCCGCGGGCGTGGCGCCGGGATCGGCGCGGGAGATCAACGTCGGACACTACTATGATGGTGACACGGGTCCGCCGCGTGTCCGTGCGGCTGCCTACGACTTCGCCCCCGCCGCAGAGGTGGACTCCTACACCGTCGTTTGGGGCGTCCGGGACGTGGAGGGAAACGAGATCCTGCGAGGGGACCGCGCCCTCGAGCGCAGCGGCTCGATCAGCATGTTCGAGATCGACCTTCCCGTGGAGACGCTCGGATCCTACTGGCTGCGGATGGAGCTGCGGCACGGCACGCGCGTTGCGACCGCCGAGCAGCGCTTCGAGGTCGGGCTGGCGGACCTGGCCTCGTTGGCCGATCTGGGCGGCGGGCTCGAGCTTCTCCGGCTGATCCTTCCGGAGGCAAAGCTCGAGGAGCTCACGAGCGCCGGGCGCGGGGAGCGGGGGCGTCTCCTGGAGGCGTACTGGCGGCAGCGGGATCCGAACCCGTCGACGCCGGCGAACGAGTATCGCGAGGAGATCATGCGTCGCATCCGCCATGCGAACATCCATTTCTCGGGATCGCAGATGGGCTGGCGCACGGACCGCGGCCGTGTGTACATCAGAATGGGTCCTCCGGACCTGGTCGACACGTTGGAGAGCCCGCACGCGTTCGATCGCCTGCAGCGCTGGACCTACCACGACGGCAACAAGGTGTTCGTGTTCATCGATCGGGGCGGACGCGGTGACTTCGTCCTGTATCGCTCCAACGCCGAGGACCTGTGACGGGTTGGAAGGGCAGGCCGAGCCGGGAGGCGCTCGGACACGAGGCTGCGTTCGAGGCGGTTGGGCCCGGCATGGCAAGGCAATCCAGGGAGGACGGCATGACGGAGATGCGGGAGCTCGAGAAGGTCGTGGAGGAGATCCTCGGCGAGCTGGACCGTGACCGTCGCTCGCTGTTCACGCGCGTGCGCCGGGACGGCGAGGGGTACTGCCTCGACTCGAGCGACCGCGACGCCCTGCGCCAGGTCCTGCCCCGGGTGCGCGCGAGGATGGCGCAAGCATCGATGCGCGGCGCCGTGCTGCCGGCACCGGAGCTGTGCGCGCGCTCGGCGTGGGTCACCGCGAGCGTTGCCGGCGTCCGCCGGCAACCGAGCCACCAGTCGGAGCAGGTCACGCAGGCGCTGCAGGGTGAGGTCCTCGTGCCGTTGCTGCACGAGGACGGTTGGCTGCTGGTGAGACTGCCCGACGGCTACGTCGGGTGGGTGCGTGACTGGCATCTCGGGCTCGTCGACACCGACACCCCGGGGACGTATGCACGGCGAGCGAACGCCCGCATCGCCGTTCCGTTGGCGTGCGTGCGGGAGGTCGGGCGACCCACCGCCACACCACGTGCGGAGGCGCTCCTCGGAACCCACGTGGTGAGCCTGCGCACGGCCGACGCGTGGACGGAGATCGAGCTCCCGGGAGGCCGGCGCGGCTGGGTGCGCGGGGACCAGCTGCGTCCCGGAACCCACGCGTGGCCCGCCGGCGTGCCCGCCATTCTCGACACGCTGCACGTCTTTCTCGGCGTTCCCTACGTGTGGGGCGGCAAGAGCCCGAAGGGGTTCGACTGCTCGGGCCTGGTGCAGTTCGTCTTCGGTCTCCACGGCGTCGATCTGCCGCGCGACTCGGACCAGCAGTTCGCGTGCGGCGAAGCAGTGGAGGAGTTCCTTCCCGGTGACCTGATCTTCTTCGGGCGCGAGTCCATTGGTCACGTGGGCGTCGCTTGCGACGCGCGCGAGTTCCTGCACGCTCGCGGCGAGGTGCGGCGCGACTCGCTCGACCCGGGAAGCCCGCACCACGATCCGGAGCTCGCGGCCGTCTTGCGCGGTGGGCGTCGGGTCCTGCCCCGAATGCCGTGAGGTGCGCGCCCGCCGATTCCCCGCCTCGGTCGCCGCCGGCGGCGCATGCGCCATGGCTCGGCCGCACTCGCCCCGATGGCCCCAAGGTCCGCCACTTGCAGAAGGCCGCGGCAGGGTTCTTCCAGGTGGTCTCCGGAATGCGCCGGGGTCTCGCGAAGCGAGTGGATGCCGGATGTTTTACTTCTTCTACTACTTCCCCCTGGGCATGGATGTCCGATTGAGACGTCCGGTGTGGGCGACGTGGGTCCTCCTGGTGGCCTGCGTGTTCGGCTTCCTGGCGGCCCATCGGGCACCCCTCCTCCTGTGGAACCACTACGAGAACCTGGTGTACGTGCCGGCGTTTCCGCGCCTGACGGCGCTCGTGTTGAACGCCTACCTGCACGGCGGCTGGCTGCATCTCATCTCGAACATGGTTTCGCTCGTGGTGTTCGGCCCACCGCTGGAGGATCGGCTGGGGGCGCGACGTTTCCTGCTGCTGTATCACATCTGCAGTCTGTTCGGGAACCTGGTGCAGGGTGCGATGGCACTCTGGTGGGTCCCCAACACGGCAACCTACGGCATCCTCGGTGCTTCAGGGGCGATTGCAGGGCTCATGGGACTCTTTCTCGTCCGCTTGTACTTCGCCCGTTTGCGCGTCGGTTACTGGACCTTCATGCCACTGCAGGCCTTCACGCGTGTCGGTGCCGTGAACGTTCCGGTGGTGTTCGCGGTCGTGGTGTGGTTTCTCGTGCAGGTTGGAATCGCGGTGACGCAGACGCAGGGAAGTGCGGCGCGCGTCGCGTCCGGATCGCACATCGGAGGGTTGGCCGCAGGCGTGGCACTGGGTCTGATCCTGGGCCTGCGTCGTGCGGCGATCGCCGAGCAGCACCTGCACCGCGGACGATACTACCTCGATCGCGCCCAGTGGTATCCCGCTCAGGGAGAGTTCATCGAGTACGTGCGGCGCCAGCCCGAAGATTCAGAAGGACACCTGGAGCTGGCGCGCACGTACCGACTCACCCAGCGACACGTTCAGGCCGACCATCACTACCGTCTGGCCTGCCAGCACCTGGCGCGGCAGCGCAGGCAGGACCGCGTCGAGGATGTCCACCACGAAGCCGGGCGCGGCAATCCCGCCTTCGTCCTCGGTGCGCCGCAGCAGCTGCAGCTGGCACAGCTGCTCGAACGCGGCTTCAAGTATGACGCGGCCGAGCGCGCCTACCTCAACTACGTGACCCACTACCCCCACGAGAGGGCTGCGCCGCTCGCGCTCTACCGCGCCGGGCGTCTCGCCATGCACCAGGATGCGGCCTGGCGCGCCCAGAGCATCTACACCCGACTCCTCGACAAGTACCCGCAATCCACCGAAGCCGACCTCGCCCGCGACGAGCTGCGCGTCACGCAGGTGGCTGCCTGAAGCGCGCGTGGCGCGGCACTTCCGCTCGCGGCGGACGCTCCCTGCGCACGCCTCCAGCGCGCTTCGGTCGCTCGGCACTCGGCCTGCTCCGGCCTCCGCGCCTTCGCCGGCGGCCGAGCGACGCCGCCGCATCACGCAAGTGGCTGCCTGAAGCGCGCGTGGCGCGGCACTTCCGCTCGCGGTCGCCGGGACCCCTTCTTCGTCCGGCCCGTTCCTGCCAGAGCACCGACCGGAGGGGTGGGGGAGCGGTGGGGGGAGGTCGCGGGGCGGCTACTCGGGTGCGTCGAGGCCGAGGCGGGTGTGCAGGGCGCGGCTGGCGCGCGCTGCGTCGGCGCGCGGGACGACGCAGGTGAGCGAAGCGGCGGAGCTCGAGACCAGGTGCAACGGGACAGACTCCTCCGCCAGCGCTTCCAGGATCCGCCCCACCGTGCCGGGGTGACTCTGGATCCCCTGCCCGACGACGGTGAGGGCCGCGACGTCGTTCTCCTCGTGCAGGCCCACGTCGTCGAGGCTCGCGAGCAGTGGCTCGAGCGCCTCCCGGGCTCGCGACGCGTCGCGCCTGTGCAGCAGGCAGACCAGGTCGCATCCGCCGCCGCTGTGCGGGGCTTGCACCACGACACGTGTCGGGATGCCCTGCTCTCCGAGCCTCTCCAGCAGCGATGCACTGGCGCGTGGCGGCACGCACGTGAGCCACAGCGTCGCCACCTCCTCATCCGAGGCGATGCCGCAGATGACGGCAGTCTCGATCCTTTCCACGGGGCCGATCACCGTTCCTTTCGCCGGGCTGAAGGACGAGCGCACGTGCAACGGGACTTCGAAGCGCCGCGCCACCTCGACGGAGCGCGGGTGCAGGACGCGTGCTCCGTGCGATGCGAGCTCGAGAGTCTCATCGTAGGAGAGGCTCTCGAGCTTCCTGGCGCGCGGCACCAGACGCGGGTCGGCGCTATAGACGCCGTCGACGTCGGTGCAGATGTCGCATCGCACCGCGCCCATGACCGCGGCCAGGGCCACTGCCGTGGTGTCCGAGCCACCGCGCCCCAGCGTGGTGACCTCGCGCTGCCTGCTCACACCCTGGAACCCTGCGACGATGACGATGTGCCCGGCTTCCAGGGCCTGTTCGATGCGTGTGGCACGCACCTCGAGGATCCTCGCATCGGCGTGGTGCGTGTCGGTGATGATGCCGCTCTGGGAGCCGGTGAAGGAGATGGCCGCGTGCCCGCGCTCGTGCAGCGCCATCGACAGCAGCGCCATCGAGATGCGCTCGCCCGCGGTGAGCAACATGTCGAGCTCGCGCGCCGGGGGCGACGGGCTGATCTGCCGCGCCAGCTCCAGGAGCTCGTCGGTGGTGACTCCCATCGCGGACACCACCACCACGACGCGGAAGCCGTCCTCCTTCGTGTCCGCGATGCGGCGTGCCACTTCGACCAGACGTTCGGTCGTCGCGACCGAGGTGCCACCGTATTTCTGTACCACGAGTTGCACGGCACGATTGTGCTGTCGCGACCGGGGCCAGCGTCAAGGGCTTTGAACCCTTTCCCAGCTGGCACCGCGGGTGCTGGGCCGAATCCGCTGGATCCGGGCCGTGACGCCGGCTTCCTCGAGCGCGGCGACCGCGGCCCGACCCGCGTCGTCGGGTGCGCTCCGGTACAGTGCAAGCAGCGTCGGACCCGAGCCCGAGATCGCCGCCCCGAGACTGTCGGGTTCCTCGAGCAACGCCTGAAGGGCGGTGTCGAGACCCGGCACCAGCGCGAGCCGGTGCTCCTGGTGCAGCCGGTCCTGCATGCCGAGCCGCAGGGCGTCGAGGTCCTGGGTGGACAGGGCACCCAGGAGAGCCGCGAGCCGCGACAGGTTGAAGACGGCTGCGGTGAGCGGCACCTGTTCGGGCAGGATGCGCCGCGCCTCACGCGTGGACACCGCGTGCTGCGGAATCACGAGAACGATGTCGAGCGCAGGAAACGGCAACTGCACCGTGTGCAGATGCGCACCGACGCATGTCGTCGCCACCAGCCCCCCGTAGACCGAGGGTGCCACGTTGTCGGGGTGGCCCTCGATCTCGGCGGCCTCGTGTGCGATCTGCTCCGGATCCGGCGAGCCGTCGTCCGCCAGCAGGTGCCCCGCGAGCACC
>JBHHXQ010000039.1:0-13611 GCA_046757105.1 Candidatus Krumholzibacteriia bacterium | reverse complement strand
CCAGCAGGTCGCCCGCATGTCCTACGTCGATTTCGTGCGCGGCGTCCTGCTGCGGGGTCTCGGCGCCCGTCATCTCGTGCTCGGCTACAACGTGAGGCTCGGGCACGAGCGTCGCGGCAATCGCCAGCGCCTGGCCGCCCTCGGAGACAAGCTCGGATACGAGCTGACGATCGTGCCGCCGGTGCACAGCGGCAACGAGGTGGTCAGCAGCACGTGCATCCGCCATCGGCTCGATGCCGGCGACGTGGAAGGCGCGGCTCGACTCCTGGGCCGTCCGTACACGCTCCAGGGAACGGTGATCCGCGGCACGGGACGTGGTCGGGTTCTGGGCATCCCGACCGCAAACCTGGAACTCCACCCGGACAAGCTGGTGCCGGCGAACGGCGTCTATGTGGTGCGGGCCCGCGTCGGCTCGACGCGCCACGGCGGGGCACTCAACATCGGTGTGGCCCCGACTTTTCAAGCCGGGGGTGGGCGCTCCGTGGAGGTGCACCTCCTGGACTACACGGGCGATCTCTACGGCTCGCGGGTGCATCTGGAGGTGCTCCGCCGGCTGCGGGACGAGCGCCGCTTCGACGGTCCCGACGCCCTGGTGGACCAGGTGCGGCGTGACATCGAGGCAGCCCGGGCTGCCCTGGAGGAGTAGCCCGGATCGGCCAACGACCTTCGTCGCTGCGGATTGCGCCCGGGACTTCGAGTTGAATCTGCGGGCATCTGGGGCTTTGCGCGCCGGGGGCTGGATGTGCTAGTTTCCCACGGTTCGAAACACGCGGGTGGCGGCCCGGTCGACATCGGGCCGACGCGCCTGTAGCCATCGCGACTTGAATCAGGAAGTCGAGGGAGGTATTCGACGATGGCTCTTTCGAAGGAAACCAAGCGAGTGGTCATCGACAAGTTCAAGCTTCACGAGCACGATTCCGGGTCGCCGGAAGTCCAGATCGCGCTACTGACCGAGCGGATCCGGAGTTTGACCGAGCACTTCAAGGTCCACAAGAACGACCATCACTCGCGACGCGGGCTCCTCAAGCTGGTTGGACAGCGCCGCAGGCTTCTGGACTATCTGAAGAACAAGAACTCGGACCACTACAAGATGCTCATCAAGGAGCTCGAGCTCCGTCGTTAAGGCTCGGGGACCCGGCGCCGGTGAAGGTCGCGGGTCCGGGGCCGCACCGTGGGGTTCAGACGGCCTCCGGTGCCACCATGCGACTGCCGCCTCCGTGCCCGGTTGGCACGGGGCCTGGGGCGGTTGCGCAAGCGGAAGAAGAGGGAAAAGAACAATGCAGAAGATTGTCAGCATGGAGGTCGGTGGACGGACCTTCAGTATCGAGACCGGGCGCATTGCCAGGCAGGCGTCGGGCGCCGCCCTGGTGCGCTACGGGGACAGCGTCATCCTGGTGACCGCGGTCTGGAACCCCAAGGCGGACCCGACCCGAGGCTGGTTGCCCCTGTTCGTGGAGTACCGCGAGAAATCGTACGCCGCCGGGAAGATCCCGGGTGGCTTCTTCAAGCGCGAGGGACGGCCGCACGAGAAGGAGACGCTCTCCGCCCGGCTCATCGACCGGCCGCTGCGGCCGCTGTTCCCGGACGGTTTCCGGAACGAGGTCCAGATCATCGCCACCGTGCTGTCGTTCGACCAGGACAACGAGACCGACGTGCTCGGCATCACGGGTGCCTCGGCGGCTCTGGCTCTCTCGGAGATCCCGTTCACGTCGATCGTCTCGGCCGTGCGCGTGGGCCGTGTGGCCGGGAACCTGGTGCTCAATCCGACGGTGCGGCAGATGGAAGAGAGCGACATGGACGTCACGGTGGCCGGCACCGACGAGTACATCCTCATGGTCGAGGGAGGATGCAAGGAGGTGTCGGAATCGGATCTCGTCGCGGCGCTCGAGTTCGCCCACGCCGAGATCAAGCTCCTGAACAACCTGCAGCGCCGGCTCGTCGAGGAGGCGGGCGGCAGGCCGAAGAAGACGTTCGAGCCGGTCGCGGAGCCCGAGGGCCTGGCCGATCGCGTCCGCGAGCTGTCGCTGGAGCGCATCCGTGAGATCAATCGGCTCCACGCCAAGCTCGAGCGCTACGCGGCGGTGGACGAGCTCACCGACCAGGTGGTGGAGAAGCTCCTCCCGGACTATCCCGACAACGAAAGGGAGATCCGCAAGGCGGCGAGCGAGGTCGAGAAGAAGGAGATGCGGCGCCAGGTCGTCGAGGAGGGTGTGCGGGCCGACGGCCGCCGTGCGGACGAGATCCGGCCCATCGGCATCGAGATCGGTGTCCTGCCGCGCACGCACGGCAGCGCACTGTTCACCCGCGGAGAGACCCAGAGCCTCGCCGTGACCACGCTCGGAACCTCGAAGGACGAGCAGCGCATGGACACGCTCGGCGGCGAGTACACGAAGCGTTTCATGCTGCACTACAATTTCCCGCCCTTCAGCGTGAACGAGGTCAGCCCCATCCGCGGCACCGGCCGCCGCGAGATCGGTCACGGTGCCCTGGCGGAGCGCGCACTGCTGCCGCTCATTCCGAGCGAGGAGCAGTTCCCTTACACGCTGCGCATCGTCTCCGACATCACCGAGTCGAACGGCTCGAGCTCGATGGCCTCGGTGTGCGGCGGCAGCCTGGCGCTCATGGACGCAGGTGTGCCGATCCCACAGGCCGTGGCGGGCATCGCGATGGGAGCGATTCTCGAAGACGGCCGCTCCATCGTCCTCTCCGACATCCTGGGCGTGGAGGACCATCTGGGGGACATGGACTTCAAGGTCACCGGCACCTTCAAGGGCATCACGGCATTCCAGATGGACGTCAAGGTGCCCGGGTTGACGAGCGAGTTCATGCAGCAGGCGCTCGAGCAGGCGCGCGTGGGGCGGGAGCACATCCTCGGCAAGATGCTCGCGGCCATCGAGGCACCGCGTGCCGAGCTGTCGCCGTTCGCTCCGAAGATCACCACGCTGCAGATCAGCGTCGACAAGATCCGCGACCTGATCGGTCCCGGTGGCAAGGTCATCCGCGCCATCACGGCGGAGAGCGGCGCGACGATCGACGTGGAGGACACGGGTATAGTGAAGATCGCCGCCGTCGATCAGGCGTCCAGTGAGAAAGCACTGCAGATGATCAAGGAGATCGTGGCCGAGCCCGAGCTCGACGCGATCTACGAGGGCGTGGTGCGGCGGATCACCGATTTCGGGGCCTTCGTGCAGATCCTGCCCAACCGGGACGGTCTCCTGCACGTCTCGGAGATTGCCCACCATCGGATCAACCACGTATCCGACATTCTCAAGGAAGGCGACACGATCAAGGTGAAGGTCGTCGGCATCGACCACGAGGGGAAGGTCCGCTTGTCCCACAAGGTGCTGATCCCGCGAGACGAAGCCCACGAGGGCGGCGCCAACGGGCACGGATCGCGCGGTCGCGATTCGGACGATCAGCGTGGGGGGCGCCGTCGTCGCCGCCGGCCTCGATCGGGTCAGCCGAACCGCTGAGTGCTTCTGCCAGAGAGAGCCGGGGGACGAGCCCCCGGCTCGAATGCAACCTGCTCCGTGGCCGGGAGCGCGGGAGACGAAGGGTGGTCAGGCGGATGCGGGTGAGTTCCCACACGACGTCCGAGAGTTTCGAAAAACGCGTCTTGGCGAACGGTGTCACCGTCATGGCGCAGCACGTCCCGGCGACCTACTCCGTGGTCCTGGGCGTGTGGGTGCAGGTGGGTTCCCGGGACGAGGATCGGCGCGTGGCCGGAATCTCACATTTCGTCGAGCACATGGTGTTCAAGGGCACGGCGAACCGTTCGGCCTACGAGATCGCCCTGGCGCTGGAACGCGTCGGCGGCTCCCTGGAGGCCCACACCACCAAGGAGTCCACCTGCTTCTACACGCGCGTCCTGAGCGAGCATCTCCACCTCGCAATCGAGGTCATCTCCGACCTGATCCTGCGTCCCAAACACGAGCCGGAGCAGATCAAGCTCGAGCAAGGCGTCGTGATGGAGGAGATCAACAACGTTTTCGACACGCCCGACGATTGGATCTTCGAGATCCTCGCCGAGAAGGTCTACGACGGGCACCCGCTGGCGTCGCCGATCCTCGGGAGCCACGAGAGCGTCAGCCGCATCCGGCAAGGCGATCTCCAGGACTTCATGCGACGCCACTACGTCGGCGGCAACGTCGTCATCTCGGTGGCCGGCGACATCGAAGTCGAATCGGTTCTGGGGGAGATCGAAGGTGCGTTTCCGTTCCCGGCCGGGGAGACGCCGCGCGGGGTGTCGCCGCTGCGGAAAACGACCGCCGCCACACACCTCAAGGTCGACGACAAGCTCACCCAGCAGTATCTGGTTCTGGGGTCCCAGACGTTCTCCTACGAGGACGACGACCGCTTCCCGCTGCTGCTCACCTCGACGCTGCTCGGCGGTGGGATGAGCTCGCGGCTGTTCCAGAGCGTGCGCGAGAGCGCCGGGCTCTGCTATGCGGTCAACAGCTTCTCCGAGTTCGCGCGCGATGGCGGCGTCACCGGAACCTTCATGGCCGTCTCCCCGGAGAACACCAAGGCCGCCCTCGACCTCGTCTGGCTCGAGTACGACAAGATGCGTCGCGACGGCATCTCGCAGCGCGAGCTGGACGACACCCGGGACCAGCTCAAGGGCAGCATGCTGCTGGGCATGGAGAACGTCGCCAGCAAGATGGCACGTCTGGCCAAGAACGAGATGTACCACGGGCGCCAGATCTCCATCGGCGAGATCCTGCGGCGGCTGGACGCGGTCACGCGCGACGACGTCGCCCGGATGGCGGACTCGTTCTACCGCCGGGAGCGCACGCTGGTCATCGGCCTCGGCCCGGTCTCCGGGCTCTAGTACCGCGACCGGGTGATTCTGGTCTTCTCGACGAGGACGCCGCACGAGGGAACACACATGCACATTCAGCCGGTCGGCTAGTCTGGGCGGCCGGCCCGTCCGACCTTCGGCCCTCTCGGTCGGGCCGCACGGATCTGGCGCCCGGGACTCCGCGCCGGGCTCGCGACCCGTCCCCAAAACCCTCCGCGAGCAGATCGACGTACGCACGCTCCTGGACCTGGTCGGCGCGGACACCGAGCCTCGCCAGAAGAGCCCGGGCCAACGCGTGACATTCCGGTTCCGGATGCCGGTCGCCGACGACGGCCTCGATCTCGAGGAAGCGTCCGAGCCGGTCGACCTCGTCCAGGTGGATGCGGACGTTGTCGAGCAGGAACAACCGCCGCCTCTTGCGCACCTCGCCGAGACGTCCGAGGGCCAGCTCGAGGACACGGAGGAGCGATCCGCCGTCTTCGACCTCGACGACCTGGTATTCGGACGCGCGCACGCACGCAGCGTCCTTGCGTTCGTAGCCGATGAGCTGCGCCGGTCTGCCGGCGACCAGCCGTAGCTTGAGACGGCCGCGCCGGCAGCGGAAGAAGACGTCTCGTTGAGCGAACTGTCCCGCTTCGCGCGCCCCGATCTCGCTCAAGACGTCCTCGATGGGCCCCCATTCCAGGACACGCGCCTTCACCTCGATGTTGCGCAAGGGTCTTCGCCTCCGCGGGATGCGGCTTCGAGGTCGGCGGCTCAGCCGGGCCCGTCGACGTCGAGCCAGCCGGGCGTGCCGAACGGCAGCTGCAGGCCAGCCTGGCGCAGCATGCGGAACGAGTGCACATGGGCGTTCCTGGCGATCAGCGCTTCGTCCACGCGCACCAGGCGTCCGTCGCGGACGAGGATCTCGCCGTTCACGATGCTGGTGTGCACTCGATGCGAGATGCCCGCGAACACGACGGCGGCGAGCGGGTCCGCCAGCGCGCCGGCCAGGTCGACACGGTCGAGGTCCACGAGCACCAGATCGGCCGCCTTGCCCACCTCGAGGCTGCCGATCTCCTCCGCGCGCCCGAGAAGCCGGGCGCTCCCGAGCGTGGCCAGCCGCAGCGCGCCCTCGGCGCTCATCGCGTCCGGACCACGCTGCACGCGCGCCAGCAGCATCGCCTGGCGGACCTCGCCCAGCATGTCCGAGGTGTCATTGCTGGCGCTGCCGTCCACGCCCAGCCCGACGGGGACGCCGCGCGCGAGCATCTCGCACACCGGGGCGATGCCGCTCCCGAGACGCATGTTGGAACTCGGGCAGTGTGTGACTCCCGTCTGCGTTCGCGCCAGCACCTCGATCTCCTGCGGTTCGAAGTGCACCCCGTGCGCGAACCACACGTCTGGCCCGAGCCACTCGAGCTCCTCCATGAGCTGCAGGGGCCGCCGCCCGTAGTGCTGGAGGCAGTAGGCGGTCTCGTCCTCGGTTTCGGCGAGGTGTGTGTGGCAGTGCACGTCGTGCGCGCGAGCGAGCTTCACCGTGTCGCGCAGCAGCGTCTCGGTCACGGAGAAAGGCGAGCAGGGCGCCAGCGCCACGCGCCGCATCGCGAACGGTTCGGGGTCGTGATGACGCAGGATGACCCGCTCGCAGTCGCGCAGGATGGCCTGCTCGTCCTGCACGACCGCGTCGGGGGGGAGGCCACCGTCGGAGCGGCCACGCGACATGCTCCCCCGCGTGGTGTGGAAGCGGATGCCGATGCGCTCGGCGGCCTCCAGCTGCGCGTCCAGAAGCTCCGCGGGCGCCGTGCGCGGGAAGACGTAGTGATGGTCGCTCGTCGTCGTGCAGCCGGTGAGCAGAAGCTCGGCACATCCGAGGAGCGTGCTCCAGTAGACGGCATCGGCGTCCAGGAACCTCCAGATCTCGTACAGGTTCACCAGCCAATCGAAGAGCTTGGCGTTCTGCACGTGTGGGACGTTTCGTTGCAGCGTCTGGTACATGTGGTGGTGCGTGTTGACCAGGCCCGGAAGCGCCAGGCAGGTGTCGGCGCGCAGCACCTGCCGCCGCACGCCGCGCGGGGCGGGCAGCTCGGCCTGCAGGTCCGGCCCGATCGCGGCGATGCGGCCATCGCGCAGCAGGATGTCGACACGCGCGAGGCGCTCCCCGGTGTCGGAGAGCGTCGCCAGGTGATGGACGTTGCGGATGAGGATGTCGCCCAAGCCCTCTCCTCGGGTCGCTCACGCATCGACGTGGGGATCTCGCCGGCGCGGCGCCGTTTCACCGCTGCCCGAACAAGCTGCGGCCGCCGTGCCGGAGCCGACGACCGGGGCTCTGCAACGCCGCCGCGGGTGCACGGTTCAACTCTTCGCCCACGCGGGCGCCGGTTCCCTGGCAGCGCCGGTCGCGTGCGCCTCGAGCGCCCGCAGCACGCGCTCCGGTGTCAGAGGGATCTCGTGCACGCGCACGCCGGTGGCGTCGCGCAAGGCATTGGCGATGGCCGGTGCCGGACCGTCGAGCGGGATCTCGGCGATGCTCTTGGCACCGAAAGGGCCGCTCGGCTCGTACGTCGGCACCAGCCGGGTGGTCAGGCGCGGCATGTCGAGGGCGCTCGGGATCCGGTATTCGGAGAAGCTCGCGTTCCGCAGCCGGCCGTGCTCGTCGTAGAGCATCTCCTCGCAGAGCGCGTAGCCGAGAGCCTGTGCCGTGCCGCCTTCCACCTGCCCTTCCGCCTGCATCGGGTTGATCGCGACGCCGCAGTCGACGGCCTGCACGAGGTGGAGCACATGCACGCGGCCCGTCTCCATGTCCACCTCGACCTCCGCGAACGTCGCCGCGAACGGCGGTGGGCTGTCCTCAGACAGTGCCGAGGACGTGCCGATGATCTGCCGCTTCCGGGCGCCGTAGATCGACGCGCGCGCTACCTCCGCGATGCGGACCCGCTTGCCCGAGGCGGCGTGCGCGAAGCCCCGGCGCAGCTGCACGGCCGGTTCACCGAGCAGATCGGCCGCCACGTCGAGCAGCTCCGCGCGTACGGCCTCGGCCGCTCGTTGCACGGCCCGCCCCGAGACGTACGTGGTGCTCGAAGCGTAGGCTCCGACGTCGAAGGGTGTCATGTCGGTATCGGACGAGTACATCAGGATGTGCCCGGTCTCGACGCCGAGCACCTCGGCCGCGATCTGCGCCAGGATGGTGTCGCTGCCGGTGCCGATGTCCGTGGCGCCGCAGAGCACGTTGAACGTGCCGTCCTCGTTCACCTTGATGCTGGCACCGCCCATGTCGTCGCCGGGAATGGACGTCCCGTGCATCGCCACCGCCATGCCGATGCCGCGGCGCAGCGTCCGGCGGCCGCTCGCCACCTCGTCCGCCGGCGCCGGCTGCGCGTGGCCGCGGCGGCGGTTCCGCCACCCGATGTCCCGGGAGCCGCGCTCGATGCACTTCTGGAGACCACAGCTGTGGACCGTCCGCGGCAGACCCTCCTTGCCTTCGCCCAGCGACACCGCCAGCGGATCCGCGTCGCCCTCGCGGATCAGGTTGCGGGTACGGAACCGCAGCGGGTCGAGACCCAGACCGTAGGCGATCTCGTCGATGTGCGACTCGAGCGCGAAGTAACCCTGCGGCCCCCCGTAGCCGCGGAAGGCACCGGCCACCGGCAGATTCGTGTACACCACGTCGGCCACGAAGCGCAGGTTCGGGCAGCGGTACAGCGGCAGCGTCTTGCTCCCGGTGCAGCTGAGCACCGTGAGACCGTGCGTCCCGTAGGCGCCCGTGTTGGCGACGACGCGCAGCTCGTTGGCCACGATGGACCCGTCCGAGTTCACGCCCGTCTTGATGTAGAGCGTTTGCGCGTGACGGCTGCGCGAGCTGGTGAACTCCTCGACGCGTGTGTACTCGAGCCGCACCGGCCGCCGCGTGCGCAGGGTGAGCGCCGCGCACAGCTCCTCGTTCAGGATCTCTTGCTTGCCGCCGAAGCCGCCGCCCACGCGCGGCTTGATGACGCGCACCCTGCCCGGTGGCAGCTGGTTGACGCGCGCCACGATGCGCCGCGAGTGGAACGGCACCTGTGTACTCGTGCGCACGATGAGCCGCCCCTGCTCGTCCAGGTAGGTGATGGTGACGTGTGGCTCGATCGAGGACTGCTGCACCTGCGGCACACGGTAGACGCCCTCGAAGACGCGATCGACCTCGGCGAAGGCGGCATCCGCGTTGCCGGTGCTCGCCTCGACGTGCGACGCGATGTTGCGCGCCGGGTCGAAGACGTTCTCGCAGTCGGGCTCGTCGTGGATGATTGGCGCACCCGGCCGCAGCGCCTCCTCGGCGCCGAGCACGGCCGGCAGGATCTCGTACTCGACGTCGATCAGCTCGAGGGCCCGGGTCGCGGTGTCGAGCGTCTCGGCGGCGACCACCGCGACGCGATCGCCGACGAAGCGCACCTTGCGGTCGAGGAGGAAGCAATCGTACGGCGAGGGCTCCGGGTGGTTCTGGCCCGCCGTCGTGTACGGCACGCGCGGCACGTCCTCGTGCGTGAGGACGCACGCGACGCCGGGCAACGCCCGGGCGCGTGTGGCGTCGATGCGCCGGATGCGCGCATGTGCGTGCGCGCTCGTGAGGATTCTCGCGTGCAGCATGCCGCGCATCTCGAAGTCGTCCGTGAACTGCGCGCTCCCACAGACGAGCCCGGGCCCATCCACACGCGGATCGCGCTTGCCGACTCGGTCCGGAGTGCGGGCCATCCCATCAGCCTCCTTCGGGTGCCGAGCCCGGCGCCGGGTGCGGTTGCTCCGCGCTCACCGAACCGTTCGAGGAGGTCCCGGTGGCCGCAGCGGCATCGCCGGCAGCGGAGGGCTCGAGCCGCTCCGCGTCGCGAATCGCCGCCGCAGCGCCGAGGATGGCTTCGACCGGTTTGACGTAGCCGGTGCAGCGGCAGAGGACTCCGGCCAGCGCTTCGCGCACGCCGGCTTCGTCGGCTCCCGGGTCGCGCCGCAAGAGCGCGTCGGCGGCCAGAAGCATGGCCGGCGTGCAGTAGCCGCACTGCACCGCGCCGCGCGACAGGAACTCGTGCTGGAGGGGGTGGAGCGCGTCGGTGTTGCCGAGGGCGTCGACCGTGGTGACGGCGCGCCCGGTCACCTTGGCGGCCGGGTGCAGACAGCTCAGCACGGGCTCGCCGTCCACGAGGACCATGCAGGCGCCGCAGTCGCCGCTGTCGCAACCGTACTTGACGCTCCAGAACCCCGCATTCCGGAGCACGCGCAGCAGCGTCTCGCCGGGTTGGATCTCGAGATCGACAGGCCGGCGGTTCACCTCAAGACGGAGTCGCACCGTCGCCTCCTTCGGAGCTTCCCCGGGACAGCGCCCGGCGTAGGGCGCGGCCCAGGAGAACCCGGGCCAGGTGCTCGCGGTACTCGCGGCTGCAGCGGTGGTCGCTGGCCGGCTGGATGTCCGCGGACACCGCCTCCTGGGGGCCGGCAAACGTCCCGGTGTCCAGCCGCAGGCCGACGACCGCCCTCTCCGCACCCGGCGCCCGCGCCGGACCCAGACCGCACGTTGCGATGCGCGCCTCCCCGACCGTCCCGTCATGCACGCCGACACCGACCACCACGGCCGCCATCGGCGCATCGAGAGCCGTGCGCGACAGGCTCTCGAGGGCGAAGCGCCATCCCGGCCGCGCCCCGAGCCCGATCTCGAGCACCAGAACGGGCTCGCCCCGACACGCCGACAGGGCGGCCTCCAACGCCAGCGTCTGCGGCTGGGCGCCGCTCGCGCGCAGGACGCGCGCGTCGGCCTCCTGGACCAGAAGTGCGGGCAGGACCAGATCGTTTGGATCGCCCTCGAGGAGCCGGCCCGCCAGGGTCGCCTGTCGGCGCCAGGGCGAACTGCGCGTGCGCTCGACCGCCTGGGCCAGAATGCCGTCGGCGCGCGCGCGCGCCTCGCGGCTGGCGAGCAGCCTCTCCAGCGTCAGCGTGGCGCCGAGGTGCAGGCCCCGCGCGTCCGTCCGGATGCCGTCCAGGCCCAGTCGGCTGATGTCGACGACGTAGTCGAGCTGGGGATCCCCTTGCAGGACCAGAGCGGTGCCGCCGGCCAGGAACGCCCCGCGCCCCGGACGCATGCGCAGCATCTCGAGGGCACCGTTTGTGCTCTCGGGCCACAGGTACTCGCGCAGGTGTCGCATTCGAGCCGCCTCCGGATCACCGCCCCGATGGCGCTAATCGCCAATATAGTACGGGGTTGTGCGATCTGTCCAGGCACGGCGAGGGGCGCGCGGCGACCCCGTGGTGCGTCGCGACCGCGTGTGCTCGAGGTCGCCTCGGATGCGCCGGGATGGGTTTTTCCCTGGAAACCGCGGTCCGGGAGGTTCTATAATCTCTCTCGTCACTCTGGTTCCCAAGTCACCCTGGATTCAAGGACTTGACCGTGCACGTCGGATTCGGTCTGGGGAGCGATGCGGGCGCGGTCCTCTTGAGAGCAGCCTCTGGTGCCTCGACCCTTGAATGCCAAGCAACACGGCTACTGCGAATGACAACTCGTGGGGAGGAACGATGAAACTGCGCGTTATTGCTGCACTCGTCGCGGTCCTGGCGCTGAGTGCGGGCTCGGCATCGGGGCAATCGATCGGCGTCTTTGCGGACCCGCTGAGTGGTTCGTGTAACCTGGCCTGGAGTGTCGGCCTGCCTGGAACGGTGTTCATCAACGCGATCCTCGGCGGATCGGTACCGGGCATCCGGGGTGCCGAGTTCAGGATCGACGGTGCGCCCATGTCCGGCAGCGAGGCTCTCTACATCAATACGCCCAACCCGCTAGCGACGATTGCGCTCGGGGATCCCTGGAGCCTGCCCGGTGCGAGCCTCTCGTTCGGGGCGTGCCAGACGGGTGGCTCCGTCAACCTCTACACCGTGACGGTCATCCTTCTGAACCCGCTTGCGGCGACGGATGCGACCATCGGTGTGGTCCCGCGGAACCCCCCGACCAACCCGCAAATCGACTGCTCGCTGCTCAACCTGTGCGACGACCCAGCCTTCACGGCTGTCTGTGTCGGGGGCGGCGAGGCGTTCATCAACTCGGGCCGGGACTGCAACGTCGCCGTCGAGGAAGCCACCTGGAGCGGCGTCAAGAGCATGTACGCGAACTGAATCGAGAACAACCACTCCCTGAGGTGAGAAACGATGGCCCCGGCTGCCGGCCGGGGCCTGTCGTTTTGGCGTTTGCATCGACCCGACGCGGCCTGGCGGGCACGACTAGGGAGACATCCGAGCCATGGCGGCCCCGTCGAGCACCTTTCGCATGCGCTCGAGCATGGCGTCGGCGTCGACGAAGCCGGTCACGGTGAGATCCTTCAGGATGCGTCCGTCGGCGGTCACGAAGGCGACCCAGGGGAGGCCGAGGATGCCGTACTTGCGGGTCAGCTCGGTGATCTCCGGGGTCTGCTTCGTGGCGTCGACGCGCACGGTCACGAAACGCTCCGCGAGCTCGATGACGCGTTCGTCCGAGAACGTGTGTTGTTCGAGCTCCTTGCATGCCACGCACCAGTCGGCGCTGAAGTCGACCAGCATCGGCTTGCCTTCTGCCGCGGCGACACTCATGCCTTCGGATTCCGAGGACAGCCAGGCCGGTCCGTCTGTGGGCCCGGTCCGCAGCCCCGTGGTGAACGGCACCAGCGCGGCATACGCGCCGGCCACGACCGCGACGCGCCCGAACGCCTTGCTCCAGCGCGCGCCGGATCCCTCCGTTTCGTGGATGAGCCGGAAGCCGCGCAGCGCCAGGCCGAGCAGCAGGATGACGATGCCCGCGGGGATGAGCGCCCGGCCGTGCGGCAGGAGGGGGTGCACGAACCACAGCGCGGCGCCGAGCATCAGGAGCCCGAAGAGCGTCTTCACGGCGATCATCCAGCTGCCCGACTTCGGCATGCTGGCGATCAAACCCGTGAACGTGCCGAGCACGACGAACAGAACGCCGAGCCCGAGTGCGAAGGCGAAGAAGGCCGAGAAGCCGATGAGCGCGTTGCCGGTCTGCCCGACCCAGGCGAGCAGGCCGACGAGAACCGGGCCCACGCAAGGAGACGCGACGATGCCGGCGATCAGTCCCAGGAGGAACGAGCCCGGGTAGCCGCTGCCCTGGGTGCGGTTCAGCCGCCCGGCGAAGCCGGCCGGCACCTGCAGCTCGAAGGCGCCGAACATGCTCATGGCCATGACGACGAAGACCAGGGCCACGAAGCCGACCACCCAGGTGCTCTGCAGCACGCTGCCGAAGAGCCTGCCCGTGATCGCCGCCGTGGTGCCGAGCGTCGAGTAGGTGACGGCGATCCCCAGCACGTACATCAAGGACAGGCTGAAGCCCTTCGTGCGGCTGCCGGCGCTGCGGGCACCGATGATGCCGATGGTGATCGGGATCATCGGGTACACGCACGGCGTCAAGCTGGTGGCGAGGCCGGCCCCGAAGGCCAGCAGCAGGAGCCAGAACAGCCCGCGCGCGGCGGCCGCGTCGATCCGGCCCAGGACGTCGTCGGAACCGGCGGCGGCCGCACCGGTGGCGGTGGTCGCACCGGCGCGCCCGACGACCGCCAGGTGCACCTCCAGCGTGTCGGCCCGCGGGAAGAAGCAGAAGGAGTTGTTGCACCCCTGGTAGCTCAGGACCGCCCGCACCGTCGTGGACCAGCCGGGCCGCAGGCGGGCCACGAACTCGACGTCGTGCTTGTAGACCTCGACCTCCTCCTCCAGGAAGGGGTCGAACTTCACCTCGGCGCCCGGAGACTCGATGCTGACCAGCTCGAACCCGAGCGACGGGAGGATCTCGAGGCCGGTGCGCTCCAGGTACACCCAGTGGTCTTCGGGAATGCCGAGAC
>JBHHXQ010000038.1:0-13691 GCA_046757105.1 Candidatus Krumholzibacteriia bacterium | reverse complement strand
GTCTCGTCGAAGACGAGCGCCCGCGGGCCCATGACCCACACGCACGCGAGCGCCAGGCGTGCCTTCTCGCCGCCCGACATCTCGTGAGGCGGCACCTGCTGGTGATCCCGGAGGTCGAAGTCGTCGATTGCGTCGCGCACGGCGCGCCGCATGACGGCCGTCTGCACGCCCAGGTTCTCCAGGCCGAAAGCGACCTCGCGCTCGACGGTGGTGCTCACGAACTGATTGTCGGGATCCTGGAAGAGAAGACCGACACGGCGCCGCACCTCGAAGCGCGCGTTCGGGTCACTGGTGTCGAAACCCTGCACGATCACGCGACCGCGCGACGGAAGCAACGTCCCGTTCAGCAGGCGCACCAACGTCGTCTTGCCGCTGCCGTTCCCGCCGAGCAGCGCCACGCGCTCGCCCGCCCCCAGGCGCAGGCTCACGCCTCGGAGCACCGGCTTCGGGCACCCGGGCAGCTCTACGGTGACGTCGTGGACTTCGATCATGCCTGCGCCTCCCGGGCGCATTGTACCCGACGTCGGCCCGGTGCGACGCCGCACCCGTCCGGCGCCGCAACAACCTGCTGCGGCGCGAATAGCCGCGTATCGCCCGCCGCGCTCGTGCCGCGAATCCCGACCCGTTCACCGCGCTCCGAACAATGCGATCCACCCGCACGATCGGTCGCCATGCGTGTGGTGATCGGAGCGCGGACGTGCTCGACCGGCAACGCGGAGCCGTAGAGCGCCCGCCCGGAAGGAACGCTCGCGTCCCGGTCCGGAGAACCGCACCGGCTCTTGCGAGGCGTGCACTCGCACGCGGGGAGATCGGGCCAACCGAGGTCAGGAGTCGGGGGGTTCGGGCTCGGCGAGGCGTTTCTCCAGGATGGCGAGGTGCTTGCGGGCCCCCTCGCCCCAGGCGCTGTCGGGGTCGATGTCGAGGTAGTCGATCCACGCCCCTCGGGCCGCCAGCAGGTCGCCACCCGCCTCCAGCGCCAGGGCTCGCGCGTAGCGCGCCTTGAGGTGATCGGGATCGGCTTCCATGGCCGCCTCGAAGCAGGCGAGGGCCTTGTCGAACTTGCGCAGCTCCTGGTATGCGGTGCCGAGAGCGTGCATGTAGTCCGCGTCGGTGTCCAGCGGAACGCGCACGCGGTGCGGCAGCTTGCGCCGCTTCACGTCCGGATCGTACGACGCCGAGAGCACGTTGACGGCTTCCTTCCAGGAACGCACGCGCAGGAGCGCCACGCCCAGGTTGTAGCGCGCGACCATGTCGTTGGGGCGCTCGTCGAGGACCTCGAAGAGCTCCGGGATGGCGTCGCTGTAGCGTCCGGCCTCGAGGGCGGCGATGCCGCGCTCGAACGCCAGATCGGTCTCGGTGGGCTTGGCAGGCCGGGCGGTCTCGGTGGAGGTGCCCGTCGTGCCGCGCGTGGCGACGCGCGTGCAGCCGGTGAGGACGAGCACGCACACGAGCAGCGCGATGGCGCCGTGGCGTCTAGCTCGAAGGTTCTGCGGCATCCACATCCCCGACACCCTCCACACGCAAGGCTGCACCATACACATCCGCGATCGGCACGCCGGCAGCCTCGGCCGCGCGACGCACGCTCTCATACTCGGGCACCGAGCGCAACTTTCCATCCGGCCGCAGCGCCACCTTGACGCGGATCTCTCCGTACTCGGTGCGCACGGTCTTCAGGCGGCGGGGCAGCTCCACACGCTCCTCGTATGCAATCCGCACGCCGAGCGTGCTGCTCTCGTTGAGAAGAACGTCGGCCAGCCGGTGCGCGTCCTCGGGCTCGGCAATCACCGTCACCTGCGTCGCCGGCCGGTCCTTCTTCATGTGGATGGGCGTGTAGAAGACGTCCAGGGCCCCCTCTGCGAAGAGGCGCGCCATCAGGTGCCCGTAGAACTCCGGGACCATGTCGTCGATGGTGGTGGCGAGGACCCCCACGCGCCCCGGCTTCGCGCCCTCCCCAGCGGCTGGCCGTGTCGGCTCGGACACGCGGCCGGGTGCATCCGGAGACACGCTGGAAGCCGCGGCCGCACTCGAGGAGGCCGCGTCGCTGCCGGCCGTGCCGGCTCCTTCGGCGCGGACGTCAGCGGCTCCGGGGAAGCGGCGGGTTCCCGACGTCGGCAGCGGCGTCTCCCAGTCTGGAAGATCCTCGTGCTCGGCCGCCCGCTCGGGTTCGCAGAGCAACAGACGCAGGACGTTGGGGGCGTCCGCGAACTCGCGCGAGCCGGCCCCGTAGCCGGTGGCGCGGACGCGGATCGGGGCGCCCGCGAGCGGGCGCGTCAACGCCGAGAGGATGGCGGCGCCGGTGGGCGTCACCCGCTCGCCCTCGCTGTCGCCGAACTGCACCGGGAAGCCTTCGAGCAGACGCAGCGTGGCCGGAGGTGGCACCGGCATGACGCCGTGCTCGGTGCGCACGCTGCCGCGTCCCACGCGGATCTGGGAGGTGCGGAACGTCCGCACCCCGTGCATCTCGCACAGCAGGTGCAGCCCCACACAGGTCCCCGCGATGTCGACGATGGCGTCCACCGCGCCCACCTCGTGGAAGTGCACCTGCCCCACGGGGACACGATGCGCGGCCGCCTCGGCCTCGGCCAGCTCGCGGAAGACAGCGACGGCCCAGCCGCGCGCGCGCCGCGGCAGCGTCCCGGACTCCAGGATCTCGATCACGTCGTGCAGGTGCCGGTGGTGGTGCCGAGTCTCGCCGTCCACCTCGACGTGCACGCGCATCGCCGCGATGCTGTTGCGTGTGACCTGGCTGCGGCGCAAGCGGTAGCCCTCGAGCGGCAAGCTCCGCAGTGCCTCGGCAATCGTATCGAGCGGCAGGCCCAGATCCACCAGGGCGCCCAGCGTCATGTCCCCGGAGATTCCAGACGGACAATCGAAGACGAGCCAGCTCATGAGGTCGATCCCGTGCATCGTGTGGGCGGCCGTGGGTGACGAACGACGAGGTGCGCCACGGGCGGACGCATCATGCATTCTCCTCGCCGCGCAGCTGCCGCAGGTAGAGCGCTGCGGCGGCCGCGGCGCCGAAGCCGTTGTCGATGTTGACGACGGTCACACCCACCGCGCAGCTGTTCAGCATGCCGAGAAGCGCGGCCAGGCCGCCGAAGCTGGCGCCGTAGCCGACGCTCGTCGGCACCGCGATCGTCGGCTTGCCGCTCATTCCGGCCACGACGCTGGCGAGGGCGCCCTCCATGCCGGCCACCACGATCAGGATGTCGCAGGCAGCCAGCTTGTCCCGGTTGGCGAGAAGTCGATGCAGGCCGGCGACCCCGACGTCGTAGACCGGCTCCGACGCGGTGCCGGCCGCCCGCAGCGTCTCGACCGCTTCTTCGGCCACGCTCAGGTCGGACGTGCCGGCGGTGATGACACCCACACGGCCGCGCACGCGTCGCGGTTTCCCCGCCGACAGGCGGAACGTGCGGCCGCGTTCGTTGTACTGCGCCTTCGGGAGTCGCGCGCGCACCGCGTCGAACACCTGCCGGGAGCACCGGGTGCCCAGAACGGCGCTGCCACGCTCGGCCATGTGTGCGGCGATGGTCGCGACATCGTCCGGCGTCTTGCCTGCGCAGAAGATCACCTCGGGAAAACCGAGGCGCAGCTGCCGATGGTGGTCGATGTGCGCAACACCGAGATCCGCGAACGGCAGGTCGCGCAGCCGTTCGAACGCTTCGGCGGTGCTGGTGCGGCCGCTGCGAACCGCCTCCAGGAGTTCCTGCAGATCATCCTCGAGCATGCACCGGACCTCCGGGGACCGCTCCCTCGGGCGACGCCGGGTCGCCGCCCGGTGCCGCAAAGGAAGCTGCGCGCTCCTCGTCGGAGGCCCGCGGCCTGCCGGGCGCCGGCGCATTCTCCAGCGCTGCGAAGCACCGCAGGACATCCTCCACCTGTGCGTACGTGTCGGCCGTGAACACCTGCGGGCGCAAGTCCTTCGAGCCGGGAAGCCCCGAGACGTACCACGCCAGGTGCTTGCGCATCCTGCGGACGACCAAGTCCGGCTCGACGTCGGCCTCCTGGAGCTCCATGCGCAGGTTCTCGAGCGCCATCTCGACGCGCTCGGCCGCCGCCGGCAATTGCGGCTCGCGGCCCGCCATCAGTGCCTTGATCTGGCTGAAGATCCACGGGTTGCCGAAGCTGCCGCGCCCGATCATGACCGAGTCGCAGCCGGTCTCCTCGAACATTCGCAGCGCATCTTCCGCTGTCGCGATGTCGCCGTTGCCGATGACGGGAATGGCCACGGCCTGCCCCACGTCGCGAATGATCTCCCAGCGAGCCCGACCGCCGAACCGCTGCTGGCGCGTGCGTGGATGCACCGTGACCCACTGGCCGCCCTCGGCCTCGATGATGCGGGCGGCTTCGACGGCGTTGATGGAACCCTCGTCCCAGCCGGCGCGGATCTTCACCGACACCGGAACCACGGCGCGCCGGACGACCGCGCGCACCACGCGCCCCAGGCGCGGCAGGTCGCGCAGCAGATCCGAGCCGCCGGCGTGACGCACCACCTTGCGCGCCGGGCATCCCATGTTGATGTCGATGGCATCGGGACGCATCTCGTTCACGAGTTCGGTGGCCCGCGCCATCTTCTCGGGGTCGCCGCCGAAGATCTGCACGGCGATCGGGCGCTCTTCGGGAGCGAAGCGCGCCAGCTCGTCGCTGCGCAGGCTCTCGCGTGTGAGCGCCTCGCTCGAGACCAGCTCGGTCACCGCGTAGTCCGCCCCGAAGCGCTTGCAGATGCGCCTGTAGATGCTGTTCGTGATGCTGGCCACCGGCGCCAGCGCCACCAGCCTGCTCCGCACGAAGACCTGCATGCTCGACACGACCGTCCTCCTGGGTCGCCCACGACGATACCAGCACCGTTCTCGCCCCCGCAACCGGGCTTCCCGTCGGCACTTCCACGTCCCGCCAGCCGCTTCCGGCACCGGCACGGGGGGCGGGGGGGGCCGGCGCAGGGCACCGCCCCCATCCGGGAGGAATCGCGCTCGCAGGGGCAGCCGCGACCGCTCAGCCGTCTTGGAGAGGCGAGCCCTGCGGCGCGCCCCACACCCGCCTGCGGGGAACCCCGGTCGCGGCGGCGTCACGCGCCCGTCACGCCGTACATGGAGGGGGCGAAGTGCCGGGTGACGCAGCGGGCAGGGTGCCCGCGGAGGAGCGTCCGCCACGACCGGTGTTCCGTCCGACCGGGCCGGCCGCATCTCCTCCAAAACCGAGTCGTCTCCTCAACGCAAACGGGGAGGCTTCGCAGCCTCCCCTGTCGTTCGGGATGGCAGGATGTCCGATCAGTTCTCGGAAGCGAGGTGATGGGCGCCGTCCCGCAGCAGGCGCTTGATCGTCTCCGTCGGAACCGGCTGCAGATCGTCGCCGCTCACCGCGTAGAGCTCCTTCACCGTGCGGCCGCGCTCGAACAGGTCGAGCGTCTTCTTGAGCTGCTCGTCGCCCTCGATGTACACCATGTGGGCGGCCTTGCTGCCGTGGAGACGGCGCGCCACCTCGCGACGGATCCCGCGCTCGACGTACTCGAAGTGTTTTTCGAAGTCCTCTTCCTCGTACTCGAACTCCTCGTCCTCCAGAAGCCGCTTGAAGGCCTCGATCATCTCGGGGCTGGCCTCGACGCGCTCCGCCTCCGGATGCTGTGCGACGTGCTTGATGGCGAACTTGAAGAAGAAGTTCTTGCGCTCCAGGTCCATGGCGAAGTCGGGGAGGTTCGGCTGACTGACGAGAATGTCGGGAACGATCCCGCCGCCGCCGGTGACCAGACGACCGCCCACGGTGCGGAACGTCTTCTCGGGGCCCGGCGCCTCCCCGTAGTCCCCGTTGCCCATCGCCATCTGCTCTTCGGGATCGACATCTTCCCGCTCGCTGCTGAAGTGATCATTGTGGATGCAGCGGCCGCTCGGCGTGTAGTACTTCGCGGTCGTCAGCTTGAGCGCCTCCGTCTCCGACAGCGGATACACCGTCTGCACCGAGCCCTTCCCGAAGGATGGCTGGCCGACGATCAAGGCTGCGTCCCAGTCCTGCAGCGCCCCCGCCACGATCTCCGATGCACTCGCGCTCCCCTCGTTGATGAGAACCACGATGGGATAATCCCGGCCGTGGATCTTGGACGAGGGCGTGGTGGAGTAGTAGTCGGCGTTCTGGCGCGGCGTGCGCCCACGCGTGTAGACGATCTTCTTCCCCGAGTCCAGGAACAGCTGGCCGACGTCGCGGGCCGCGCGCAGCAGGCCGCCCGGGTTGTAGCGCAGGTCCAGGATCAGCCCCTCGATACCCTGCGCCTCGAGCTCGACCAGCCGCGCCTGCAGCTCGTCGGCCGTGTCCTGCGCGAAGTTCACCGCGCGGACGTAGCCGATGTCGCCGATCTTGAACGAGTAGCGCACACTCTCGATCTCGATGATGTCGCGGATGACGGAGTACTCGATCGGCTCGTCGAAGCCCTCGCGCCTGACCTTGAAGCTCACCTCCGTGCCCTTGGGCCCGCGCAGGTTGGAGATCGCCTTGGAGATCGGCCACCCGTAGGTGTCCTCACCCTCGATCTCGATGATGCGGTCGCCACCCTGGATGCCCTGGTTGTAGGCAGGGGTGCCCTCGATCGGCGAGACCACGGTGGGGTACTTGTCGCGCACGGAGATCTCGATTCCCAGTCCCCCGAACGAGCCTTGCGTCGACGTCATCAGGTCGTCGTACATGCGCATGTCGAGGTACTGGCTGTGTGGGTCCAGGCTCTCCAGCATGCCCTGGATGGCCTTGTCGATCAGCTCTTCGGGGCTGACGTTCTCGTCGACGTAGTACGTGTTGATCTTCTCGAAGACGCGCGTGAAGAGCTCGAGGCTCTCCATGACCTGCGCGTGATCGGGAGAGCGGCGGCTGTCGGCGCGCAACCCGTTCGCGAGCCAGAGAACCAGAAGGCCGGCGAGAAGAGCTGGGACCCATCGGCGACGTGCGATCAAAGGGAGTACCTCCCGCGGCTTTTCGGTTTCCCTCCGGCTCGAGGCAGCCTTCGGATCGGAGCGGACGGCGCCCGTAAGTCGGCGTCACTACGTATGAACGCCACCTGGCAAGGAATGGTCCAAGCAGGCAACGCCATGGGCGCGGCAGGCAAGAAGGCCGTCTCGCGTGGGGGGGTGCTTGGCCCCATCTGCCGGGACCTGTCGGCCGCCCTATTATAAACCCTGCCCCTGCCCGTTGAAACAGCGCACCAGGCCCCCAATGTTCCCGTCCAGCGGCCGATGGAATCCGCACGGCCGGCGCGCCCTTCCCGTCCCGGTGACTCTTCTGCCGAACCAGTCGTGGCCGCAACGCGGCCGGGGAGACTACGGCTTGTCGGCGGGCCCGGCGTCCAGGGCCTGCCGCTCGAGAAGCCGCTGCACGTGGCGGACGCGCTGATACACGGTGAGCCAGGAGAGCAGCGCCAGCACACCGATGGCGATGACCAGCGCCGCGTGTCCGACGAGCAGTCCCGCCACCGTCAGCGCGACGCGTTCGGGGCGTTCGAAGGTGCCCACCTTGCACTCCAGGCCGAGGCCCTCCGCGCGGGCGCGCGTGTAGCTGGTGATGAGCGAGCCACCGAGCGCGACGAGCGCCATGACGGCCCAGACGTCGTCGGCGCGGCCCCCGCGTCCCAGGAAGTACGCGGCGATGCCGCCCAGCACGACCGTCTCGGCGATGCGATCGATCGTGGAGTCGAGAAAAGCCCCGAAACGGCTCGTCCGACCGGTGCGGCGCGCCAGCGCCCCGTCCAGCGCGTCGCAGACGGCAGCGACGAGGAGAAGGATGCCGCCCCCGAACGGATGCCCCGTGCCGATCCAGATGGCGGTCATGACGTGCAGCCCGAGCCCGAAAAACGTCACCGCCATGGGCGCGACACCAGCCCGAGCGAGCACGGATACGATCGGTGCCAGAAGGGAGCGGCTGCGCTCCTGCCAGACAGACTTGCTCAAGAGAGGCCCCCGTTCGTGGGGCGGTGACGCTAGCACGCGAAACGTGTCCAAGCAAGCGGATCCAGACGCCGCGTCCGGATACCGCCAGAGGATGCGACGAACCGTCATCGGCTCCAGGCAACCCTGACACTCCATCGCCGAAAGTGGAAGGATCTTTGCTTGGCCGTAGCGACTTGCTTGGAGTGGCGATGGGTGAAACCGAACGTATCAGTCTCGACAGCAGCACGTTGCTGGCGTACCAGAAGCAGTACCACACGCAGAAGCGGCTCGCCGATGCCCTCTTCGGTCTGTTTCGGACTCTGGGGAGCGCGCTGCACGTCGAACGCGTCGCCAACATCGGATTGCTCACGCTCACCGGTCAGCTGTTGATCAAGTGTGCAGCTTTCTTCGAGCGCAACGACAACGGCACCTACCGGTTGCTGGCAACCGTGGGGGCGCGCGACCCCCGACTGGGCACGCTCGAATTCCCGGAGAACATCCCTCCGGTGGCCGTGCTGTTCCGCGAACGCACCGTACTCGATCTCGGTGCGGAGTCCTCTTTCGATCATCCGATGATCGAGAAGCTGCGCACCCACGGGTTCCACAGCCTTTTCCCGCTCGCGGACGGCGCCGAGCCGCTGGGCATCATCGCCCTGGGTGAGAAGATCGTCCCCGGACCGCTGACGGCCGAGGATCTGCAGATCCTCGACGCCTTCGGCGTGGTCATCTCGGTCAGCCTCAAGAACTCGGTGGCCTATCAGCTCGTCGAGGCGAGCCGCAACGAGCTAGAGCGCCTGAACGAGATGAAGCGGGAGTTCCTGAGCCACGTCTCACACGAGTTCCGCACGCCGCTCACCATACTGAAGAACACCTTCGAGATGAGCGAGATCGAGCCGGAGATCGCCGAGATGCAGAGCTCGGCGCTGGCGCGCTTCGAGCATCTGGTCAACTCCATCCTGCTCCTGAACGAGATCAATCTGCACGGCGTGCAGCTGGAGTGTGAGCGGATCCATGCGCACGACTGGGTCGAGGACCGCGTGCGACCCATGCTCAAGCACCAGGGGAACTTCGATCTGCGCTCGGAGCTGCCCGACTGCACGCTCGAGCTCGACGTCTTCAAGCTCGGGACGGCCCTGGAGAGCGTCGTGGACAACGCCGTCAAGTTTGGAGCCGACAACCGCGGGCGCGAGGTCATCCTCTACCTGAGCACGCGCGCGCGCGTCGCGGCCGGAATCGATGCACCCGGGCGCGACGCCGGGAACCTGGAAACGGGCTTCCTGCGGGCCGACGGGCGGACGGACCCGCGCGATCCCGAGACGCTCCTGGTGATCGAGGTCAAGGACTGCGGCATCGGGATTCCGTCGCAAGAGCTCGAGGTCGTGTTTCAGCCTTTCACACAGGCCGCCAACTCGCCGACGCGCGGCGTCAGGGGCGCCGGGCTCGGCCTGGCCATGGCCAAACGCATCGTAGACGCGCACGGAGGTGAGATCTTCTGTCGAAGTGCCGTCGAGCAGGGAACGATTTTCTACATCGCAGTTCCAGCAACCCCTGTGCGCGGCACCTGATCGAAGCCCCGATCCCGACACGGGATGACAGCCAGGGGCGCGTCGCCAGTCCGTTCGGGAAGGACACCATCGCCACACGACGCGGGCTGGTGGCGCACTGAAACAGCATGGGATCGGGGCTCGATCCGTGCAGCCGGCCGGCGAAGCAGCACACCGTCGCCACTCAACAGCCGGCCGGCTGCGCACCTCTTCCACGCAGCGGCTCGTCTCCTTCGAGAGGCGACGCGAGCCGAGAATGCTGCCGGTCCGGCGAAGATGCACACCCTCGCCAACGCTGCACGCCGGCCGGCAGCACGCCAGCTCGAGGGGCTCCCCGACGATCCCGGGTCGACGCGCCGACCGCCGATCAGCGCTTCCAGTCGCGCGGGTAGCGGAAGTCGTGCGTGATGCTGCGGCCGGAGACCTTGGCGATGAGCGGCATGCGGCGCTTGTACTGGGAACGCAGCACCAGCTCCTCGACACGCGCGACGAAAAGCGGGTCGAAACCCAGCGCCAGAAGCTCGTTGTGGCGGTAGCGGCGTTCGATCATGAAGTGCAGGAGCTCGTCGACGTCGGCGTAGGTGAAGCCGAGTTCCTCTTCGTCCGTCTGCCCGGCCCAGAGATCGGCACTCGGGTGCTTCTGGACGATCCGCCTCGGGACACCGACGGCCGTGGCCAGCGCCCACACCTGTGTCTTGTAGAGGTCACCGATCGGGTTGATCGCCGACGCCAGATCGCCGTGGATGGTGCCGTAACCGAGGAAGAGCTCGGTCTTGTTGCTGGTGCCGAGGACCAGGGCGCCGAGCGCCGCGGACTGGTCGTAGAGGATGGTCATGCGCTCGCGCGCCATCTTGTTGCCGCGCCGAAGCGGGCTGGCGTCCGGGAACGCCTCGAAGTAGGCATCGATCTGGAGCGAGATGTCCACGTGCCGGAAATGGATGCCGGTCTCGCGCACCACGAGCTCGGCATCCGCGGCGCTCTGCGGGCTCGAGGTGCGGTACGGCATGAGAATCCCCCAGACGTTCCCGGGCCCGAGTGCCTCTGCGGCGAGGTAGGCCACCAGCGAAGAATCGACGCCGCCCGAAAGTCCCAGGACGGCGCGTTCCAGCCCCACCTTGTGGACCTCGTCGGCGACGAACGCAACCAGGACGCGCCGCAGCAGATCGGTGCCGATCTGCCGTTCGCGGTAGCTCTGGCGCAGCTGATTCAGCTCGGCTGCGGGCGCTGGCTTCGGCGCATCTCGGGTCCCGGACGGCGCTTCGCGGCCGCCCTGCGGGTCCGACCCACCGGTGTCCGGCTGTTTCCGGGCCTGCTCGGCACGCGGGGGCTTCTGCTGCGCGCCGGAACGGGGGGCGTCGCGCGCTTGGACGGTCTTCGGCGTCGGAGCCGGTTTCATGTGCGCTCCTCCAGTCCGGCAAAGCCGCCAGGGCCCGCCTGCCGCTCGCGCCGCTGGCGCTGGATGCGCTCCAGCTCGGCGAGCGTGATGTCGAGCCTCTCGCTGCGCAGGGTCGGATCGCTGATGCGATCGCGCCGCACCTCGTTCCAATCGATCTCACAAGTGAAAAGCCCCGGCTCGAGGAGCGGTGCTTCGTACGCCACGCGGCCACCCGGGGCGAGAACGCGCGAGCCGCCCCAGAAGCTCAGGCCGTCCTCGAACCCCACGCGGTTGACCAGCACGACGAAGCACCCGAAGAGCTGGCTGTACATCTTGAGTGCGGTCGTCCACACGTCGATGTTCGAGTGCTCCTCGCCGATGTCGGCACCACGCAGCGGGCTGGCCGAAGCAGCCACGACGAGCTCGGCACCATCCTGGGAGAGGATGTACATCATCGAGGGGTGCCAGAGGTCCTCGCAGATCACAGCGCCCAGGCGGCCGAGCCGCGTGTCGAAGGCGCGCACGTGCTCGCCGGCCGCGTACAGTCTGCCCTCCTCGAAGAGACCGTAGGTGGGCAGGTACACCTTGCGGTGCACGTGTGCGAGCCGACCGTTTTCGCAGAAGGCAAAGCTGTTGAAGAAGCGATGATCCGACGATTCCTCGACGAATCCGAAGCCGACGCACAGGCCGCGGCTCGCCTCGAGGAGGCGGGCGAACTCGGGCGAACGCCCGTCCAGTGCGACGTCCGGCACCAGATCCTTGAGCTGATAGCCGGACATCGAGAGCTCGGGGAAAAGAACGAGGCTCGTCTCCCGGGAGCGCGCCGACTCGATCATCTCGAGGTGCATGTCGAGATTGGCCGCCACGTCACCCAGCTTCGGGGCCAGCTGCCCGAGCCCGAGACGCAGCGTCCGCAGCGCCCCCTCGCCGGCTCGCCCGGTCGCCCTGGACGCAACCGTTCGCAACTGCAGCCTCCCCGGGTGTTTGCGAAGCATCGATGCGGCACGGCCGAGGCCGCCGTGCCGCGCCTGTCCGGGCCCTCCGTCCTCCTGAGGGCCTCCAGGAGGACCCTGACGCAAGCTTACTACAGCCCGGGAGGCTGCGGGCGCTCGAGCCTTTCGAGAGCCGCCCCGGATGGGCTAGGATGGGACCGACTTCCAGACGTGCCTGGCGGCCCGGGTGCCAGGCGGACTGCAAGGAGGTGCAAATGGCCCAGTTCGACGAAATCCTCAGCGATGAGCTCGATTGCTACGGTCGCGAGGGGACGCGCACCGAGCTCTCGGTGGAAGCCCTGCGCGTTCCGCTGAATGCGCTCGACGTCGCCAAGGCGGAAACGCTCCCCCTCGGATCGACGGTCGATCAGGTTCTGCGGCTCATCCAGCAACCTGGAACGAGCTGCGTCGTGATCACGAACGGCGAGGGCAAGCTGGTCGGCCTGATCACCGAGCGCGATCTCTGTACGCGCGTCACCGCCAACGGTCTCGACCCGAAGAGCACCGCGGTCGACGACGTGATGACGCGGAACCCCTTGACACTGCGTGCCGACGAGCCGCTGACCTTCGCCCTCGGTCAGATGGACATCGGTGGATACCGCCACGTCCCACTCGTCGACGATGACGGGCGCCCCGCCGGCGTGGTGACCGCACGCCGCGTCATCAACTACATCGTCGAGTTCTTCCCCGAGGAAGTGAAGGTGCTGCCGCCGTCACCGGTGCGAGAGGGCCCGGAGGAGCGGCACGGCGGTTGACTCGCCGCACCTGCCGCGATTCCGGTCTGCCGTCCACCGGCGACACACCGACATGTCCCGCTGCTCCCGGGCCTGCCGCCCGACGATCGGCCCGTGACCTCGCGGCCACCTGCCCGAGCCATCCCACGCCTGGCGGGTCACGCGTGTCACGGCGACCCGATCAGCTCATGGTGTGGCCACTCCTCGTCGAGGCGCTCCGGCATGTCCGCCAGCACGTAGGCCATCACGGCCATCACGGCCAAGTTCTTGCGCAGCTCCGTCGGGTCCACCTTGTCCATCATGTCGGCGTGCGTGTGGTGCCAATCGAAGTAGTGCTCCATCACCGTGCGATGTGCGAGGCCGGGAACGCCGGCCTTCATCAGCGGACCGATGTCGGCGCCGCCGCCGTTCCCGAGGATCGTATCGGCGCCGATTCCCGCCAGAAGCGGTGCAATCTCGCGCGCCCGGACCAGCGCTCGCTGATGCCGCGCCAGGGCGATCGGGTCGCCTTCCTCGTGCACCACTCGGACGCCGAAACCGATCGGGCGCTCGACGCCGCCGTCCGACTCGAGGGCCGCGACGTGCGTCGACACCGCATCCCCGAGGGAATCCCGATAGGCCCTGCCGCCGCCCAGGCCGTTCTCTTCGTTCGTCCACAGCACGACGCGCAGGGTGCGCCGCGGGCGCAGCCCGAGCTTGTGGATCAGCCTCGCCGCCTCCATCGCGATCACGCAGCCGCCGCCGTCGTCGTGCGCGCCCTGTCCCACGTCCCAGGAGTCGAGATGCCCGCCCATGACGACCACCTCCTGCGGAATCTCGCGTCCACGGATCTCGCCGATGACGTTGTGCGAGACCTCGTCGCGCAGCGTGCGCGCCTCCATCTTGAGGCGCACGCGCACGGATTCTCCGCGGTCCTGCAGCCGCTGGATCATCTCCGCGTCCTCGATGCTGATCGCGGCCGCGGGAATCTCGTCGACCTCACCCCGGTAGCGCATCGCGCCGGTGTGGGGAGTGCGCAAGCTCACCGGTCCGACCGAACGCACGAGCGCCGCCACCGCCCCACGCGCGGAGGCTCGATCCGCACCGTCGCCGCGGTACCGGACCGTCTCGCCGTACGTCGTGAAGGGGACGTTGTAGAGGACGAT
>JBHHXQ010000037.1:0-13777 GCA_046757105.1 Candidatus Krumholzibacteriia bacterium | reverse complement strand
CCGATCATGTTCCCGGCGACGAGCCAGCCGGCGTCCGCCGCCCCCAGCACGCGTCTCAGCCCCATGGGCCGATTGTACTCGGCATCCGCCCCCCGGTGGTGGTCTCCACGTCGAGATCGTGCCGGCCCTTTGCGGAAACGCTCCCGGCCGATGCGAGCGTCTCGGTGACGGGTGGCCCGCCGCCAAAGCCTGGGGCAGGCCGCCTCGAAACGTTCGAGCCCGCGGCCGCGACACGCTCAAGGATCGTGCAGGTGCGCTGGGACGCTCGTCCCGACGCTCATTTGGTCATGATCATGTGGATGGAGCGCTGGACGCCGGGCGCCCGCAGCTGGCAGAAGTACACGCCCGAGGCCGTTCGATTCCCTCGGTCGCTGCGCCCGTCCCAGACGAAACGATGGCTGCCAGGCCGCAGCGGGCCGCGGTGCAGCACCCGCACCAGGCGGCCCGAGACGTCGTAGACCTCGAGCGCCACCCGACCGGGGCTCGAAACCGCGACGTCGATCGACGTGCTCGGGTTGAACGGGTTCGGACGGTTCTGCCCGAGAAGCCAGCCGACCGGGGCCTCGGGGACGTCCGTGGTGGTGTCCCAGGACATGAGCGAAACGACGCCCGAGGAGAGCCAGGCCAGCGCCTCGATGTCCTTGAAGCCGGAGGACAGGGTCGGGTGCACGAAGTCGACCGTCGAACTGTTCAGGTCGATCGTCACCAGATCCTTGCCGCTGCCGCGGTCGGCTGTCGAGTAGAGCGTGGTGCCGTCGAGCGACCACACCAGCGCCTCCATGCTCGAGGCACCGGTCAGGTCCCACCGCTGCAGCTCCGCGCCGGTCGTGATGTCGATCCAGAAGAGCGCAGGATCACTGCGCAGCACGTAGGCGCGTCCGTCCGGATGGAACGCGATGTCCTCGAGCCGCTTGCGGTGCCCCAGGATCTGATCGTTCACCAGCGTCCCGGCACCGGTGCTCGTGTCGATCGTGAGGAGATCGTGGCTCGCGTTCGTGACACCGTACAGCACCTCGGTCCCCGGCTGGAAAGCGATGCCGTCGATGTCGGAGAATCCGGTCGGCCCGATGAGCGTCCCGCTCCCATCCAATGGGTCGACCTCGAGCAGCCGGTTGTCGTCGACGGCGAAGACGCGCTGCGTCGAAGGCTGGACAGCGATGGCCTCGACGGTCAGGAAATTGGCGCCCAGAGACCCCACGAGAGTCGCCACCCCGGTGCTGGGGTCGGAAATGACCACGAGCTCGTCGACTCCCTGGAACTGGGCCACGTCGTTCATGCCGATGAGGGTCATTCCGGGTTCGATCCAGGTCTTGGAGACCGGCGTTGCCACGACGGCGACCGGGATCCCCGCCTGGACGGGAGCCTGCGCTCCGATCGAATCGATCCCGATCGTCGTGCCGGTGTACGTGAAGATGGTTTCTCCGTTCGCGTCGGTGACACCCATCCCACCCGTGGACGCGTGCGGCCCGAAGAACACCTCGAAGTCGACATCGATGCCCTGCTGCGGCGCGCCGTTCTCGGTGAACTTGGCCGTCACCGTGTGCTCCGCCCCGATCGGATTGATGGCCGAACCCGGCGTCAGCTCGAGCGCGAACGGAGATGCGGTCCAGGTCATGGCGACCGGTGCCGAGACGACCTCCGTGTCGATGCCGGGCTGCACGGGCACCCGTGCCCGGATCGAGTCGACGCCCGTGAAGAAGCCCGTGTAGGGGAACATCGCCTTGCCGCTCGCGTTGGTGACGTCCGTTCCATTGGTGCCCACGTGTGGACCGAAGAAGACCTCGAACTGCACCGTGATGTTCTCGAGTGGTGCGCCGCCGGCCGTCAGTGTGGCAGTCACCGTGTCCTGCAGGCCCACCTGGTTCACGGCGTCCAGCGGCACCAGGCTCAGAACCAGCGTCCCCGTGCCGCAGAGGAGGTCGTCGTTGGCCGCACCGGGTGGTCCCCAGTCGTGTTCGAGCTCGAAGCGCAGCAGGCTCACGAGTGCATCGCGTCCGGCACCGGGCAGGCCGGAACCGGCTCCGTCGTAATCGAGGCCGCTGTACACGAGCCAGCCGGCGGCGCTGCCGCTGAGCTCTCCGGGCTTGGTGTAGGCGTGCACCGGACCCGAGACGCCCGGTGCCGCGTCGCAGCGCGCGTTCTGCGCCTCCATGTCGACACACCAGACCGCGCCGTGCGCCGTCATGACGTTTGCATCCCCGACCGCGTCCGTGGAGTCCACGAGGTCGGCGACATCGACGAAGAACGAGGAGGCGACGTTGGCACTGGAAAGCTCGTTCTCCTCGAAGATCGCCAGCGAGCCGTCGCGGATGCCGTTCCTCCCGGCGGTCGACAAATCGAACGCGGCGTCCAGGGCGCCGAGCCAGGAGTAGTCGGCCGCGTCGGCGCCGCTGCACGTGTCGCCGTCCCAGACCAGGAGCTTGCCGCCCGCTCGGACCCAGTCGACGAGGGCCGTGGTGAAGCCGGCGTGATCACCGACGTCGCAGAATTGCCACAGGATCATCGTGTCGAAGATTGACAGCTGGGACGCGGAGACGACCTCCGATGGCGAGATCTCGGTGAAGTTGAAGCCGGGGTAGTCGGCCGGGTCGAGGAACCCGGCACCCGCGGAGCCGAGGAAGCTGGGCACGACGCCCACCTGGGAACTCTGCGCAGCGGCCTGCTCGGACACGAACGACATCGCCGCCGCAACGAGCCACGAACACGTCCAGAGGGCGGCGAAATGCCTTGCGATGATTCTCTTCACGGCCCTACGTCCCGACGCCCTTCCTGGCATTCCCACGCGTCGAGCCCGGCGTGCGGCCCGACGTCGTCGTCCACGATGGCACCGTGCGGCTGCAATACCGTCACGTCCGGCACCTGGGGCGCGTGATGAATCGATCGATACGATCATCTATCTTCCAACGCGCGGTGCGTTCTGTCAAGGGCAGCGCCTCGTGGCTCGAGGCGAGCCGGTGCGTGCGAACGGCGAACCCGATCGCACGCGGTTTGGGGCAAATCACTCGGCAGGCCAGCGCGTTCAACGTTTGCGCACGAGCTTCACGGACCTCTCGAAGCCGTCGCTCGACCAGCGCACGAAGTAGGTGCCACGGGAGACGGAGCTGCCACGATCGTCACGTCCATCCCACGTGAAGATAGATCTCGCGCCCGGGCCCGGTGACACGACGCGGGTGGCGAGGATCCGGCGCCCCCGGACGTCGTAGATCTCGAGCTCTCCGATCGCATCCGGGCCGCCGGCACCGAGGATCTCCACCCCGGCCTCGAAAGGATTGGGCCGTGCCCACAGCCGTCCCTGCACACCGATCAGGTCGACGACCGCGCTCACCTCGCAGGGATAGCGCACCTTGACCGGGATGGCCGAGCTGCCCACCTTGACGTTCTCGAGGAACATCGGGTTCTGGCAGTTGTCCACGAGCCTCCCGGTCCGGTTGCAGAACGTGATGTAGACCAAGTTCCCCGAGCCTGCCAGCTCGAAGGCGCTCCAGCTCAGCACGACGAGCTGACCGAGCACCGAGTCCGCGTGGGCCAGCTTCGCCCAGCCGCACGCGATCGGACAGGCGATCTCGACGTCCGAGACACGGAGCAGTTCTGGGTCGTACCGCAGCTTGAACTGGAACCCCAGCACTCCGAGGCCGGTCACGTCGCTGGTCGAGATCGAGCAGCGCGCGCACTCCCCCGCGGCGACGGCGAAGGGCTCCATGGTCACGGTGACCGTGTCCACGACCACCCGGTGGAACCCCGAGGCGGCCCGAGCCGATCCGGGACCACCCACCGTGGCGATCACGAACGCCGCGAGACACCAAGCCAGAGCTGGTCGGACTGCGACCGGCATGCGCTCTCTCACGTGGCTCACTCCACTCCAGCCGACCCGATCCTGGCCGCGTGCCGGCAGAGGGCGATGCCGGCCCCGCCCGCTCTCACGAAACCGTGCGAATCACTCCCTGTACAGATCCTTCACCGTGCTCCACGACCGCGACTCCAGCGTCGTCGGGAACGTCGAGAACTGGCCGCCTTCTGCGCGCACATTCTGCGAGCCGACCTTGGCCCGGTCCAGATCGATGCGCGACTTGACGCGCTCGCCGTCCGGCGTCAGGCGCTCGAAGTGGAGCAGCGCCACCGGACCCTCCGCGTCCAGCTCGGCCGCGCCGGCCAGGACCAGCCCGATGATGCCCGGGTGCTCGTTGGTCCAGATGCTCCGGCCGGGCGCCGCGGCGCCCACCGCGGCCGCGACGAAGCGCAGGACCTCGGCGTCGTACTGCACGCGCGCCTGCACGCCCAGCGCTCCCGGGACCGTGCCGCGCAGCTCGACCGGCACGAAGACGTCACGGGTTCCCGAGTACACGTAGGGGACGACCAGCGCGACGTCGTCGAGGATCGACTTCCCGAACTTCGCCGTATCCTGGTAGCTGCCATCCACGTCGCCCGGGAGGACCGCGATCGGGTCGTAGACCTGATCCGAAGTCAGCGGCAGGTACGACTGCTGGTCACAGAAGAACTGCCAGTCCATCGAGAATGCAGCCGGGATGTCGCTGCATGTCGTTCCAGTCGCGATGGCCGCGGCGGTCTGAGCGATCAGGCCGGCGTCGAGCGGCGTGATCGCGCCGTCCAGATCGACGTCCGCCGCGACGCGCTGCGGGAGGCTCTCGAAGATCGGATCGTCGGGCGCGCACTGCGAGAGCGGGCACAGGTTCAGCTGCGAGAGAAGGACGAAGTACTGCAGAAGCGTGCCCACGTCCTGGGGGTCGATGGCGTCGCCCACGTCGCCGGTGAAATAATCCGTCGGGCAGGTGTTCTGGCGCTCGTAGCACACGTACACGCTCTCGCCGTCCGCCGCGAAGAGCTCGTAGCTCGGAGACACGCCGCAGCTGGTCACCGCCTGGTCGACGATCACAGTGCAGCCGGTGTCCGAGGTCATCTTGACGCTGACCTCCGGGACGCACGACCCGTTGCAGGCACTGCCGACCCCTGCCTTGTAGTACGTCACGGTCCCGGACACCTTGCGCGCAATCACACAGACCTGCGCGCTCCCTTCGCTGACACACGGAGACCCGTTGTTGAGGATCATGTTGACCAGCGCGATCTGGCTGCAGTCACCGAGTGGCGCATCCGTCCTGACCTGGAACTGGCAAATGCGCAGGCAGCCGCTGCCGGAGAGCGGTGTGACGCCGGCACCTGCAACGCGCACCTCGTCCGGGCCAGGCGAGTTGTCCATGATCGTCCAGTCGCCGGGCACGGTGATCCCCGCCGCGCAGGTCTGAGCTCCGAGATAATCCAGGATGTCCGAATCGAATGCCAGGATGAGCGAGAAACCGATGATGTTCTCGGCCGAGATGTCGCTGCCGACGTTGATCTCCACCGACACGATGTCCCCGCGGTTGTACTGGGCTTGATCCGGTATGGGTGTCACCGTGATGCACTGCGCCCGTACTGGTGGCGTGGCCACGGTCGAGACCAGCATACTGGTCGCCGTGGCTCCCAGAAGCAGGCCGAGTCTGAATCGAGTAGAACCCATCGGTGTCCTCCTTCACGATGCACTTACGAGGGCTGCCGTCGCCCTGGCGTCGAGGCGCTTCGAACCGACGGTTCCGTGGTCGAGGTTCGGGCCTCGGATCGCCTCGCGTCGTCAACCCACCGGCAGTGTCCTTGAATGAACGCCCGATCTGGGTTCTTTCACCCACACTGCGCGGCAACCACTATCTTGGAAGTGAAACTATTGTAGACTGTGAAACGGCGGCGCGCAAGCGCCGTGGCGTCCGGGCCGCCCGATGTGATTCGCCTGCACGCGATCCCTGAATGGATCCACAATCCGACCCGGCTTGACTGTGAGACCGGCGGCAGTGCAGAATGGATTCGGTCCCCGGAATGCGCCTGGTTCGTTCGAGTCGACGTCGTTCGACGCAGAGGTGTGCGTTGTCATCGCTCCGCATCCAGATCCCTGCTCTTCTCGGCGTGCTGTTCCTCGTGGCGTGCGGTTCGACCGCGCAGGCCACCTGCATCAGCGTGAGCGTTCCGGACTCGCTGGACGTGGCCCCGGGCTCGCTGGTCGACGTGCCGATCTCGACGAGTCCTGGCGTCGAGGGAACCGACGTCATCGGATTCCTCGCCGTGCTGCACTTCGACCTGGGACAACTGGAGTTCGTCGAGATTCTCGACTGCGTCGGTGGAGTGGCCTACCCTCCGGGCTGGAGACCGCTGACCTCGAACGTCGTCGGGAACGAGCTGCGTGTCGCGGGTGCGGAGGCCCTGGCGCTCGAGGGCGGCGGCTGCCTGTTCGTGGCGCGCTTCCGTGTTCTGGAAACGGCCCCCGCGGCGACGTGCTCCGCCATCGAACTCACGCAGGTGCTGTTCAATGCCGGAACGCCGTGCACGACACTCGTCAGCGGCAGCGTGTGCGTGGCCTGCCGCTGAAGCCGTATCTTCCTGCGCAAGGGACGCCGGCAAGGCGCGACGGAAGGCGCCGGTAGGAGCCGGCTGCGCAAACCCCTTGTCCCCCGACACCAGAGCCCTCACCGTGCACACCCTCGTCCTCGAGCGCGCGAGGATCCCGGGCGCGTCGCGCTCCCGGCGTCCGCTTCTGTCCCATCGTGGCCGCAGGCGGGGGATTCGCCGCAGCGCGCCGGCGCGAGCCGCAAGGAGATCGCTTCGGGTGGGCCGGGAACGAGTCGTGGAGGTGTTGGGAAGGCAACCGGATCGGTGGCCGGGCTTGTCGCACCTCGTCGTGGGGCGGTGGGGGGATGACGATGGGGGGATGGTGCTCGGGGGAGATGCCGAAGACGTCGGTGCCGGAGGATGGCGTCGATCGGTCAGCGGATCAGAACCAGGCGCCCGCGTGCGATCGTGGTGGGGCCGGTGTCGATCCGGTACAGGTAGACACCGTGCGCGACGCGCGAGCGGGAAGCGCTGCGGCGATCCCAGACCAGGCTCCGCCCGGCGCCATCGAGCTCCCGTACCAGACGGCCGGCCACATTGTAGATGCGCACCCTCGAGTGCGGTGGGAGGTTTTCGAACCGGATGCCTTTCGAGCCGCGCAGGATAGCGAGGGAGGGGTAGACGCGTGGCAGGCCGACACCGCTGCGCGCGTCCTCCACCGCGGCCTCGCGACGCGGCCGATCCGGTGCCGGCGCAGGCTCCCCGGTCGAGGGCATCGCGGTGCCGGTGAGCGCCTTCACCTTGAAGAACCAGGTGCCTGGGGGAAGCACTGGCGTCGTGTACGACTCCTGCGTGCCCGCCGGCCCGGGTGGCGGTTCTCCGGAGACGTTCGTGGCGGCCCAGAAGTTCATCCACTCCTGCGGATCGAAGCGGTATGTGCGCGCCAGCTGGTCGAAGTCGAGGTTCTCGGTGAGGGGTCGCGGGCCGTACTTGACGATGTACTCGCGCGCTCCGGTGGGCGCCGTCCAGCGGAGCGCGTAGCTGCCGTCGGCGTTCGGCTGCACGTCGGGCTCGATGAGGAGGGCCCCGACCTCGTCCCGGTGGATCCAGCGGTGGATGCGCACGTGCGTCGAAAGCTCCGAGGCGCGCAGTCTGTGCTGGTACTGGGCAACGCGCCAGGTCAGTGCGCGCGCACGCTCCACGAACTCCAGGTCACCACTCATCTCGTAGCCGTGTGTGAGCACGAGCCCCGTCTGGTCGCCGCGAGTGCCGGGATCCGGGTTCGGGACCGCGGCGAAGTAGCCGTACGGGTAGCCGATGGCCTCGGGCGTCACTTGCGCCTCGCGCAGCGTGAAGTAGGCGAGACCGTAGAGGTAGTCGCGCAGCTCCTCCCGCCAGGGATCGTCCCGCGGGAGCACGCGCATCGCCTCGCGCACGCCGATCGGGTTCATTTCCGTCAGGAAGAACAGGTGGATGCGCCGGTTCGCGTCGGATTCCTTCCCGAAGAAGAAGTAGCCGCGCTCGAGGTTGCGACCCCGGCTCGAGCCCTGCTCCACGGTGAGCGTCAGCACCTCGGCCATGCGGCGCAGGTCCCCGAGGTATCGCTGCTGTCCCGTGATCTCGTAGAGGAGTGCGACGTCCCGGAAGGCGCGGGACCACAGCCGGAAGTGCCCGATGGCGCCACCATGGATGGCCCCGAAGGTCGGGTTCCCGGCCCGGTAGCGCCGCCACTCGCCGTAGTCCTCGATGGCCTCGCGCACGCGTTCGTCTCCGGTCAGCCAGTAGTAGAGCGGCATGCAGACCCAGTGCGGGTGCTCGTCGTCGAAGGTGCTGCCGGCTCCCTTGCCGTGGAAGGTCTTCGGCCGCTGCACGTCCACGTCACTGACGCCGTTCTGGTGCGTGCCGTAGTCGAAGTCGTCCGAGTGCAGGACGGCCTGGTCGGCCTTCCAGAGAACCCCGAGGCGGGCTTGCTGGAAACGTCCCGCGAAACCGGTGCGCAGGAAATCCAGCAGGTGGCACAGATCCTGGTCGAACTGGTTGGAGCCTCCCGTGGTCCCGAAGCTGTACTGCCGGTCCAGCTCGATGTCGGCTTCCTCGAGGTCGGTCACCTCCCAGGTCTCGCCGAGCTCCTGGAAGAAGAGACGTTCCTCGTCGGCGGTGACGAGTCGGCGCTCGCCGTAGATGGCGCCGGTGTCACGGTAGCGTGCGAAGTCGCAGAGCCCCAGGAGCGGGAACTGCAACCTGTAGTGGAACGGCTCCGGGGCCGCTCCGGGTGCGGCGAACTCGAAGAGGATCTCGCGCGTTTCATGGGCGCCCCAGGAAAAGATCAGATCGCTCATCGGGTTGTGGCGCGAGAAGATCTCGACGCCGAGGAGGTTGCCGCGCACGTCGAAGCCGCTCGGGAACAGGGTGGCGAAGTCGCGCATGCCGGCCAGGATGGCGTTTGCGTCGTCCTGGAGCCGCATCCAGCCCGGCGCGACGTCGGCGGTGGAGCCGAGCGCATGGTGCAACGAGTCGGCAATGGCGACCTCGAGTCCCTCCGCCGGAGTCAGGAGGTGGAGGATGCGGGCGGTGCGGCCGCTGCGCTGGTAGGTGTTGTCGCCCTGGAAGAGGTGTGCCGTGTCGGCCGGTCTCAGGGCGCCGGAGAAGCTGGCGTCCCGAGCGCCGAATGTGACCTGCCGATCGGCGCCGAGCTGCAGGGGGAGCTCGACCCAGGCGGCATCGAACGTCTTGGCCGAGAGCGAGGCGATCTCGCCGTTGCGCAGCGTGACGAAGGCCCGACAGGCGGACTGCCCCCTGTAGAAGTGCAGGCGTGCCGTGTAGGCGAGGTGAGGTTCCCCGGAGGCGCTGCGAAGCGTGCCGCGGGAGAGGACGACCGCCTTGACGGGCCCGTTCTCCTCGATGAAGGTCTCGGAGCCCGGGTCGAACCCCGATGCGTAGCGTGTGCCTCCGGATACGACGAGCAGGCCGCCGGAGTCGTGAGGTGCCACCAGCTCCGCGCCTCGACGCACCACGCGATCCAGTAGGTTGAAGCCGTACTTGCGGATCTCGAACCTGGCCGGACCGGTGTCGACGACGATGCGCTTCCCCAGGTCCGCGGCCAGGTCGGGTCCTCCGAACGCTCCCGAGCCGCGCACCAGCGCGAAGCTTCCGTGTGGCCGGTCGGCAACGAAGTCCACCAGCACCCAGCGGATCATCCGCGACTCGGGATCGCGGTGCAGGGCGCGAAACTGCGCCGCCGAGGCGCCAAGCACACCGAGCTGCGCGACGTCGGAGACGGCGTCCTCGAGGGCAAGAGGCACCCCGGCCGTGACCACCTTGGTCGAGTATGGGAGATCGGGGACGCCGGCGGGAAGCAGCCGCTGCACCTGGATCTCCACCTTGAGATCCCGCGCGCCGGCGCTCCGCGGGGCGAGAAGTACGGCCAGGATCAGGACGCTGCAGCGGCGGGTCGTCAACACACGTGCCAGACGTCGGATCCGACACGCATGCTGGGCGGTGATGTCGCGCATCCCGGGAACCTCACAGAATCACTCGCACACATGCTTGGGGGTCGTGGGAATCGATGTTTTCCGGTGACCGTCTCGATCATTTCGCGAGAATGATCTTGCGCGTGAACTGCTCCGAGCCGACCTGGAGCCGCACGAAGTAGAGTCCGGAGCTCACGCGGCGACCGCCGGTGTTGCGTCCGTCCCAGAGCGCCCGGTGGATCCCTGCGGGTCGGTCACCCGCGTGCAATGCCCGGACCATCCGCCCCGCCGGATCGTAGATTGCCAGACGTACCGCCTGCGGCTCGTCGAGCTCGTAGCGCACGACGGTGAGCGGATTGAACGGATTCGGCAGGTTGGAAAGCAGGCGGGCGGGCGCTCGAGCCGAAGCGCTCGCGAGGTTCGTACCCGACCCGCTCGGGCTCTTGTCGATCGTGAACATGTCGAGGACACTGCCATCGCTGTCGATGGCCCGCAACGTCAGCCGCGTCCCATCGATGTCCAGCAGCGAGAAATGCGTCGCCGAGATCGCCACGTCCGTGAAGCGGCAGTCCGCGGACGTCGGGCGTGCGCCGGCGCCCCCGCCGGTCACGATGTAGATGACGCCTCGAGGGTCCTTGAAGTGCGGCGCCATCTCCATGTCGACGGGCTCGTCGTGCAGCAATGGATGCGAACGCTGATAGTCGTGGTCGTGGCCCGCGAACACGACGTCGACGTCGTACGTTTCGAGAAGGGCTGCGAGCTGGTTGCGCACGTAATGCGAGCTTCCATGTTGACCACAGCTGTATGGAGGGTGGTGCATGAAGACGAATTTCCAGGTCGTCGTCGCGGCGAGATCCTCCCTCAACCAGTCGAAAAAGGTCTGGTCGAACTCCTGGTTGGTGTCGACGCACACGAAGTGGGCCTGCCCGTAGTCGAAGGAGTAGTAGCGCTCGTCGCCCGCGGGGTTGTTTCGTGGCAGATGGAAGGCGTCGAGATACGGCTTCGCATTCTGGGTGTGGTAGTCGTGATTCCCGGGCGTGAGCCACACCGGCGTGTTGCGCAGGAACTCCTGGTAGGGAACGAAGTACTTCGGATCGAAATCCTTTGTTTCGCCGTCCGGATAGATCACGTCGCCCGCATGAATCATGAAATCGGCACCAGCCTTCACCATCGCCGGAACCAGGGAGTACTGACTCGAGTTCCCCTTGCCGCTGTCGCCCCAGACGAGGAAGCGAAAACGCCGGCTGTTCTTGCCCGGGGTGGTGCGAAAATGGAATTCCGGCCCTTCATACAGGCTTTCCTTGCCGCATCGCACGCGGTAGTAGTACTTCGTGCCGGGCTCCAGCCGCTGCAGGGTGATGGCGTGCTCCAGCGTCGCGATCTTGGATCGTGCCGAGTGCCCGTACTTGGTGGTCCGGCCGTAGTCGACCGTCACAGTCGTCGACTCCGCCGTGTGCCAGACGATCGTGACGCTGTGCGACGTGACCCCCTGGACACTCACCGGACGAGTGGCCACGACTTTTGCCCGAGCCGGGACCGGGAGAAGCGTGCAGATTCCACATGCTGTTGCCGCGAGGAGCTGCTTGAACACCGTATTCGATCCCGAGGTTCGTTTTCTGAGTGTAGGGCCGCCGCTGGATTGAATCGCGCCTGGAGAGCGCCCGACCGGACGCGCGCGCATACGAATTCTATCAATGCTCGCGCAGCAACGTCAAGGAGCTGTGGCGGTCGGGTGTGCAATCATGCATGGTACCGCTCCATCATGACGATCGACGCAGGACATCATGGCCGTCGAGGTCACTGGACGAAACGATGAGGACACCGAAGGTCGTTTCGAATGCCCCACGGCTGGAGTCCGGGTCGCAAGATCTGCTGGCCGACATCGGGTTTCGCACGGCTTCTAGACCCACGACCGGGTGAATGTGCATGTGTGCTCCGTCGCACAGCGTCCTCGCGACGAAGACCAGGTTCACCCGGTCGCCGCACTAGCGCGAGAAGTGGTCGCGAGCCTGCCGGCTCAGGAAGGGGACGAGGAACAATAGCAGGGCGAGGGGGCCCGGACCCCAGGCCAAGGAGCTGGCCTGGCCGCGCTGCGCGAGCGACACCACGCCGAGAGCCGCGTTGACCAGAATGAAGACGATGGCGAGCATGCGCGCCCACCGGCGTCGCTGCACCACCCCGACGAAAAGAACGACCGCGAACGTGGCCTCGAGTCCCTGAAGCGTGCGGGCGGTTCCGAATGGCGTGCGCGAGACTGCCACGAAGGAGAGCAGCGCGATCCCGATCAGGACGACCTTGAAGCTCGAGAACAGGATCCCGAACATTCTGCCGCCCGATCTCCGCTCGTCCCCCACTTCGGCGATGAGCTCCGCGATCTCCTGCTCGTCCGAGCAGTACGGGCAGTCCAGGTTCTCCGCGAAGAATTTCCGCCCGCAATTCTGACACTCCACGAACTCGGACATGGCGCCCTCCCGCTCGCAGCCTGCGTGATGAGGATCGCAACGTCAACTCGCGCATCGGTGCACCCGAGACGTATGCGGGCCGGGAAACGTGGCGGCGGATCGGTCCGCTGCAGTCCGGTTGGGTCCATGCCCCGCGACGGGCGGGCGATGGGGTCAGCCGCCGACCTGAACGAAGCTCAGCATGGTGCCGTAGTCGCCTTCCTGTAGATTGTGCGACCTGGGCTTGCCGAGAACCGCAGCGTCGATCGCGGCATCCAGCCGGTGCGACCAGTCCGGACCGCTGAGGAGATGGCGCAGCGGTACCTCGTCGCGGCCGAACAGGCAGGTGCGCAGCTTGCCGTCCGCGGTGAGCCGCAGGCGGTTGCAATCGGCGCAGAAGTTCTGGGAGAGCGGGTTGATGAGGCCGATCTCGGGTGCGTTCGGGTTGGCGCGATCCCTGTAGTCGCGTGCCGGCCCGGCGTTCGTGCCGGAGCCCGCTGGCTCCCAGCGCTCGGCGCCACCCAGGCGCTCGAAGACCTCCTGGTTGGAGACGAAATGCCTGGGCTGCAGGCTGTGCGTGGCCCCGGTCTGCATCATCTCGATGAAACGCATCTGGAGCTGGCGCTGCGCGGCGTACGCCACCAGTTCCCCGACCTCGTGTTCGTTGATGCCGCGCATGACGACGGCGTTCAGCTTGATTGGACGAAAGCCCACTTCGCGGGCCGCCTCGATCCCGTCCAGCACCTTGTGGAGCTCCGAGTAGCCGGTGATCCGCCTGAAGACGTCCGGCTTCAGGCTATCCAGGCTCACGTTCACGTGTCGCACGCCGGCGTCGTAGAGCGGCTTCGCGAGACTGCGCAGGCGCACCGCGTTCGTCGAGATCGCGATGTCCCGCACACCGTCCAAACGGGCGAAGCGCTCGGCAATCTCGACGATGTCGGGGCGGATCGTCGGCTCCCCGCCCGTCAGGCGCAGCTTGCGCACGCCGCGCGCGACGAAACGACCCACCAGGCGCTCGAGCTCGTCCATCCGGAGCACCTCGCTCATCTTGAACGGGATGCGCTCCGGCATGCAGTACTTGCAGCTCAGATTGCAGCCTTTGAGAAGGGAGACTCGCAGGTAGGTGAGCGAGCGACCGAAGCCGTCCTGAAGCATGAAGCTCTCCTTTCCAAGCACGGGAGGCACGGCCGTTTCCAACCGCACCCTATCGGCTGCGAGCCTTGAGCATTACACCGGTAGGTCACGCAGCTCGGAGAGTACGCTCGACCGCACGATAACACCTGGTCCCCCCGCCGGCAACCGCGGCGGCAGGTCCTCGTGGCGGAGCCGCCCTCCGCCTCGGCACGCTGGCGCATCCTTCCGGGTGTTGGCGGGAGGCGGGCGGCCGGTCCTGCCCGGCGGCACTTCGACCCGGCCTGCGCGCCCGGCACTCCCCGGCGGCACTTCGACCCAGCCGCGCGCCCGGCACTCCCCGGCGGCACTTCGACCCAGCCGCGC
>JBHHXQ010000036.1:0-14161 GCA_046757105.1 Candidatus Krumholzibacteriia bacterium | reverse complement strand
TCCCGTCATGGTCGTGGCAATGGTCGCGGTCGCCTGGACCATGGGACTGCTCATCGGCATGGGATACACCGTGCACATCATGTCGAGCATGATCCCGGTCTTCCTCATGCCCATCGCGGTGCTCGACTCGGTTCACATCCTCAGCGAGTTCTACGATCGCTACCCTCGCATCGGCGACCGGCGCGAGACCCTGCGACAGACGATGGACTGTCTCTGGACTCCGTTGCTCTACACCTCGGTCACCTCAGCTGTCGGTTTCGGCTCTCTGATGCTTGCCCCAATCCCGCCGGTCCGCGTGTTCGGCGGCTTCGTTGCGTTCGGAATCATGTCCGCCTGGCTGCTGACGATTACCTTCATCCCCGCCTCGATCATGCTCATGCGCGAGGAGCGCCTCAGAGCGTCGCTGCGTGACGTCGGGGAAACACCGGGTCTTCTGACTCGTCTTCTGGGTGCCTTCGGCCGCGCGGTCTTGACCTGGCGCCGGGCCATTGCTCTCGCTTCGGTTCTTCTTCTGGCCCTCGGCGCCTTCGGCGTCTCCCGCATCGTGGTCAATGACAATCCGGTCAACTGGTTTGCCGAGGGTCATCGTCTGCGGATCGCGGACGACGAAATGAACCGCCTCTTTGGTGGCACTTACATGGCCTACCTCGTGCTCGAGGGGAAGGAAGCCGGTGCCATCAAACGGCCGCAGGTCATGGGCTATGTCGCCGAGCTGCAGCGGGTGCTGGAGCAAGATCCCGTCGTCGGGAAAACCTCTTCGGTAGCCGACATCGTCGGCCAAGTCGGGACCGTGCTCCACGACGGCGACCCGGCCTACCGCACGGTTCCTTCGAACCCAGAAGAGTTGGCGCAATACCTCTTCCTGTTCCAGATGTCTGGTGACCCAGGGGATCTCGATGACTTCGTGGACTACGATTATCGCCTCGCCAACATCTGGGTGCAGATGAAGCGAGGGGACAACAGAGACATGAAGCGCGTCGAGCGGTCAGTGGGGGCATTCATGGCCGAGAAACCGGCGCCAGCTGGCATCACCGTCCGGTGGTCCGGTCTCACCTACATCAACAAGGTCTGGCAGGAGCAGATGGTCGTGGGCATGCGCAATGCGATCCTCGGCGGGTTCGCGGCCGTGTTCCTCTTGATGGTGATCCTGTTCCGTTCGCTGCCCCTGGGTCTGATCTCGATGCTTCCGCTGACCTTCGCCATCGTTCTTTCCTACGGTTTGGTCGGGTTGGTCGGAAAGGACTACGACATGCCGATCGCCGTCTGTTCTTCCCTGGCGCTGGGCTTGTCCATTGATTTTGCCATCCACTTCGTCCAGCGCTTCCGGATCCGACTCACCACGGGGTCGGACATGCAGGCTGCGAGCCGCTACGTCTTCGGCGAGCCGGCTCGCGCCATCGCCCGGAACGCCGTGGTCATCATCCTCGGTTTTCTGCCCATGGTGCTGGCTACCCTTACCCCCTACAAGACGGTAGGTGCCTTTTTCGCGCTTCTCATGACCTTCAGCGCCATCACCACACTGGCCCTGCTCCCGGGACTCCTGCACATGACCGCCGAGCGGTTTTGGCGCGTCTCGAGCGCCGGTGTGCTCGAACAAACAAGCGGAGGCAACTCATGAGCCGCGGATTCCTTTGTCGCTGTGCGATTCTGATGGCATTCATTGCGGGACCGGGGCAGCTCGTTGCCGCCGACGAGCCTGCGCCCATCGAGGTCGCCGAGCGCTCGCTCGATGCGTTCTACTACGCGGGCGACGACATGCGAGCCCGGATCTCCATGGTTCTCGTCAATCCACAGGGCAAGCAGCGCGTTCGTGCACTCACCATGCTTCGCAAGGACTTCGGCACCGAGGGAAACCAGCGGTACTTCATCTTCTTCCATGCCCCTGCGGACGTGAAGGGAACAACGTTCATGGTCTGGAAGAACCCCGCCAAGGAAGACAACCGCTGGATCTTCATCCCCTCCATCAACCTCGTGCGGCGCATCGCCGCAAGTGACAAGCGTTCCTCCTTCGTGGGCTCCGACTTCACCTACGAGGATATATCCGGTCGTGGTCTCGACGACGAGAACCACAGGCTCCGGGGCTCGGAAGTACTGAACGGACGGCCCTGCTTCGTCCTGGAGAGCACCCCCCGCGCAAGTGCCGACTACGTCCGACGTGTGAGCTGGATCGACAAGGAGCGCTGGGTGCCCCTCAGAGAAGAGTACTTCGACGTCAGGGGCGAGGAGGTCCGTGTCTTCACAGCGAATGAGGTCGAAGAGATCGACGGATACTGGACCGTCACCAAACGGACCATGGCCAACATCCAGACAGGCCATCGCACCGAGGTCACCTTCGAGAACGTAGCTTACAATGTCGGCTTCAAAGATGGTTTGTTCACCGAGCGCTACCTTCGCCAGCCGCCGAGGAAATGGATCCGGTGACACGCCTCATCGCAACGTGCGTGGCTGCATGCGTGCTGGCTTCTCTGCGGCCATCCCGGGTTCTTGCGCAGGTGGAGCTGGGTGGCTTCGTCCAGGCCAACTACGCGGCGCGCACGACGGGAAGTCACTCGTCTTCGGCGGCAGACTTTCCTCTCGGCGAGGAGCGCCTGCAACTCAAGCTGGAAGGGTACTCCGAAGACGGTTCGGCAGCCTTTCTGGGAAAGGTGGATCTTCTCCACGACGCCGTCTCGAACGAAACCGGGGTCGACCTTCGCGAAGCCTACCTCGATCTGGTCTCGGACAACATCACCTTTCGGGCTGGCAGACAGATCCTCACCTGGGGCGTCGGGGACCTGCTGTTTCTCAACGACATCTTCCCCAAGGACTGGGTGGCGTTCTTCACCGGGCGCCCCCTGCAGTACCTCAAGGTCGGGACAGACGCGTTGAGAGTCGACTTCTACCCCGGTCCCCTGACCGCCGAGATCGTGGTGGCGCCGTTCTTTCAACCCGACAGGTACCCATCGGGGGAGAGGCTTGTCCTCACCACGGCTCTGCCTCCCGGCATCGTCAGGCGAGAGGAGAAAAAGACGCAGTCCTTCGAGAATGTTGAGATCTCGGCCAAGACCTCCCTGTACATCGCCGACTGGGAGGCCGCGGCGTACGGGTCGCGGACCTTCCACCGATCACCTGCCACTGGCCTCGATGATCCAGATGCGCCCACGCAGGCACACCTCTTCTTTCCTCGCCTGAACGTCTACGGGGGCAGCATCTCCGGCGGTTTCCTGGGTGGCGTGCTGAGTCTGGAGGGCGCCTACTACGACTCCAAGGAAGACCGAGAAGGCACCCACCCCGCCATCGAGAACAGCCAAGTCAAAGGCCTCATTGGCTACAGCTATCCGGTCTGGGAGGACGCCACGGTGGGTCTGCAGGGCTTTCTCGAGTGGAGGCTGGATCACGGCGTTTCCCGAGCCAGTCTGCCGCCCGGGAATCCCGAGCGTGACCAGCACCGCTGGACGGCGACGACGAGGTTCACGCAGCGACTGCTCCACCACACCCTGTCCCTCAACTTCTTCGCCTTCTGGGGTGCTACCGAGCAAGACGCTTACCTCATCCCGTCAGTTCGCTACTCCTTCACCGACGAACTCTGGGCCGAAATCGGCGCCAACGTCTTTCTTGCCAATGAACCGCACACGATGTTTGGAGTGCTTGACGAGAACGACAACGCCTACCTCACCATGCGTCACGGGTTCTGAAACCTGCGCAGCGGCTGCGCTCCGAGATCCAGGGCCAACGTCCGCTTCGTCGAACGGCGGACTGACGGGTGGATCGTCGTCGGGTCGACCGGCGGGGCACATCGGTGGACGCGGTGGAGCATCTTTGGGGACCTGTGCCCGCCGAGCATCCTCGCGACCGACCGGCCCCGACCGATCCTGCACGCCGAGACCGGATTCGAACCCGGCGCGTCCTGCACGAGAAACGCGGTTCAATCCGCCCAGCGTGCGAGCTCGCGAACCAGGTCGCGTGCATCGGGGCGGTCGGCGGGCTCGCGGCTGCAGTAGCTGTGGCGCACGCGGCCGTCGCGGTCGAGGATGAAGTCGCCGCCCATCTGGTGCACGTCGCTGCCGGCCTGGCTCTGGACCCGACCCCGCAGAGCATTGCGCAGGTAGAAGATGACCGTGCGCCATCCGAGCAGCTGCCGCATGCCCACGCGGGACAGACCGAAGGCCTCGTACGTGCGGCGGCCGGGGTCGCTGCAAACTTCGAAGAGGTCCTCGTGCAGGTGCCGGCGCTGCGTCTCGAGATCTGCAAGCGTCTCGAAGGAGACGGCCAGAAAGCGCGCCTGGCGTTCGAGCTGCGGGAATCCCTGCCGGACGGCCTTGCGCACCTCGCCGAGGTGGTCCCGGCACGGCATTCAGAACAGGTGCCGCAGGAAGACCATGAGGACGGCCCGCCCCCGCAGCTTCGCCGGCGTGATGCGGCCACCGTCGAGGCGCACCAGCACGAACGTGGGCGCCGCGCTGCGGATCTCTGGGAGTCCGCTCACGCTCCCTCCTCCTTCGGCCGCCCGCGCGCAGGGGGTGCCTGCAGGAGGTCGGTCGCGGTCGCCTGGAACAGGTGGCGGTTGTAGCGGGAAGAGGGATGCGCCGTGGCCATGTGCTTCGAAACCAGAGCCTGCAGTGTCGTGAGCGTCTCGGCAGCTGACCACCCCAGGACATGCGCCATCTCACGCGCATCTTCGACGATGACGTTGCGCAGGTAGCGGCACACGATGCGCTGGCGCGCCGTCTGCGGATCGGTCTCCCGTCCCTTGCACACCTGCTCCTGGCAGACGCGTGGCAGAAGATCGTACGCGGGCACCGGCAGCCCCGTCTCCGGGTCCGATTCACTGCCCTCGACCTCCACGACCAGGAGGCGGCGGAGCGCTTCACCGAGAGCAGACTCGAGGCGGAGCCGGCCGTGTTCGCCTCTCCAACGCAGCTCGCTCGCCAGCTGCCCCGCGGCGAGCCGACCGCGCCTGGCGAGCACCTGGCAGACGCCGGCGGCCTCCGGAGTCAAAGCGCCGCTCTGGTGCCGGCGTTTGTGATCGTGCAGGTCGCCGCGGTTCCCGGAGAGGGCATAGAAGTGCGAGAGGAAGACCGGGGAGAGCAGGCTGGCGCACCCGGCGACGACGGCGCTGCGCACCACACGCCGGGACGTGATGCAGTTGAGCTTCCATCCCTCGACCTGCTTCACCTTCTCGTCCCAGGTGAAGTCGAGGAGCGGCCGGCCGACCGCCGCTTCCATGACGCTCGGATAGTGGATTCCGCGCGCCGGCCGCAGCAGCACGAAACCACGGCGCCGCGTGAAACGCAACAGCTCACCGACGGATTTCAGACAGAAGGCGCGCTTGTGGGCGAATGTCTCCCACCGCAGCTTCTCGACCTCGTCGGGTGGGAGACCGGCAGGGAGGTCGCGGAGCGACACGGCTCAAGCCTCGACCGTGGCGCCACGGCGATCCAGCAGCCCGATCTTCTGCTTCGCCGCACGGCCCAGCTTGTGGCGCGGGTAGCGCCTGGCGAGGTGGCTCAGAAGCGAACGGCCGTGGTCCCGCATCTCCTCGTTCCCCTCGATGAGATGGAAGCCGAGGTAGTAGTAGTCCTCGGCTCCGAGAGCGCGTTCCTTGACCAGCGAACGCACGAGCCTGGCACCGTCCTGGCGCGCCAGACCCGAGAGCACGTGCAGCGACGGATCGGCCGCGCGCGACTCCCGGCGCACGTCCTTGTGGCTCTTGCGCAGGAGGGTGAGGCCGTACTCGTAGCGCTGCTCCGGCATCAGCAGGTTGCGGTCGGCCAGAAGCTTCAGAAGACCCGCCATGCGATCCCACCGATTGCGCGCGCTGCTTCGCTTGAGCGTCTTGATGCGCGCCGCGATGCGCTTCTGCAGCTGCGACGGATCGGCGCCGCACACGAAATCGAGGCACACATGCGCGCGCGCATCCCCCTTCTCGTGCAGCTCGAGAACGCGCTCGGCCGCGCGGGCGGCGTAGCGCTTGCGCTCCGCCTCCGTGTAGGCGCGCAGGATCCACTGCACGCGCCGCGTGACGTCGTCGTCCGGCTTGCCGAGGAGCAGCTCGAAGAGAGCGTCGATGGCGGACGGCATCGTCTTGAGCGCCGCCTCCGCCGCCTCGCGCAGGCGCGGGTTCTGCGCGGCCAGGAACGGCAGCACCTCGCGCACCGTCGCCGGCTTGTCGCTGCCGTGCAGGCGCCCGAGAACGTGCATGCGCACGGTAGCGTGCGGGCTCTTGCGCAGCAACGGGACCAGCTTCGAGACCGCCGCCGGTGACGGCTCGAGGCGTTGCAGAAGCGGCAGGACGTTCTGCGGCACCGGGCTCCAGTCCGCCTCGCACAGCAGCGGCACGAGCTTGGGCACCAGCGCGTCGGCCGTCTTGGGGTTCACGGGCAGGCGCGAGAGCGACACGGCCGCGTTGCGCCGCACCGGCTCGGTCTGCCGGCGATCGAGGAAGCCGAGCAGCATCTTCTGCGCTTCCTCCACGGCCTTCGGGTCCGAAACACCCCCCAGGAGGACCAGCCCCGCGATCACCGCGTGCGGGCTCTTCTGCGTCTTGCGGTCCTTGAGGAAGGTGTGCACGTCGCTCACGGCGGTGAGTCGGGAGGGCTTCGGAAGTCGGCGGATCACTGCCCGCAGGCAGCCAGTGAGGTGCTTCGTCATCTCGAGGTCCTCGGAGGGCAGCGCGCGCAGGAGGAACTGGAACACCGGCCGGCCGCCGATGTCGGCCAGCGTGGACGCGATGGCGCGTCTGCCGTGGAAGTCGGCGCGCGCGTACAGCCTGCGCAGCACGGGGACCGAGGCGCCACCGCCCATCACCAGCACCTGCGCCGCGTGCTGGCGCACGACGCCACCTTCCAGGATCTTCGGCGCCACCAGATGGATGGCATCCGCGGGCCCGAGCTGTGCCAGAGCACGCAACGCCTGCACCTGCAGCGCCTCGACGTCCGACTCGAGGTTCGCGCCCAGCGCCTCGACCACCGGCTTGTTGCGCATCTCCAGCGCCGCCACGACACGCATGGCGGCCAGACGCAAGTTGGGATCCTGCGCTTGCAGGAGCTTGATCAGCGATCGCGCCGTCTTCTCCACGTCGCCCTCCAGGGGATCATCGAACGCCTGCTCTCGAAGCGCCGCTCATCGGTGTCTGGCGAGGCACCGCATTATAGCCGAGCTGCCGAGGTCGCGGAACCGGGCCCGCCCGGATCCGCCCCACCACGCCGCAGTTGACCTGCTTCTGTGCCCCGGGCGGCCCCGGACGCTGCGGCCCCCGGCGCCGACCCTCTCCCAGGCGCTTGCGGCCCCCGCCCCGCTGCAAGAGCGTCCAGGAGAGCCACCATGCGCGCCGCGCTGCGCGCCCAGCTGTTGGCGCGGGCCAGCTCCCGGCGCGGCTGCGGATCCCCGGGCGCGTCGAGCCATGCACGCACGGCGTCCAGGATCGCCTCGCGGCTCGCCCCCACCTTCACGTGCGGTGCATACGCGTGGATGAACGGCGAGAAGTCGGTGCTGACGACCGGCTTGCCGAGCGCCATGTACTCGTACAGCTTGTTCGGGTTCACGCCGCGCGTGAGAGGCGTCTTGCGAAACGGGATGAGACAAACGTCCATCTCGGCCACGTAGTGCGGCAGCTGCGCGTGTGGCTTCGATCCCAGCCAGTGCACGTTGGGCCGATCCGCGAAGTGCCGCTGCGGATCGACCGCGGCGCCCACCACCGGCCCCACCAGGACCACGCTGGCCTCGGGGAAGGCGGCGGCGATCTCCCCCACGAGCTCGAGGTCGATCCACTCGGCCAGCGCGCCTGCGTAGCCGATGCGCGGCGCCGGCAGCGCGCAGATCTCCACCGGCCTGGCCGGAGCGTGCCACGCCGCGTCGAAGAGGTCGAAATCGACGCCGTTGCCGATTTCGACGATGCCGTCACGGCGCAGCGGCTCGATCTCCTCGCGCAGCAGTGATTGGCTCACCACCACGGCATCCACCCCGCGCACGACGCGCTCGAAATAGCCGCGCGCCCACACCGGCGTGTTCGGGAAGGCGAGGTGGTTGTCGTTGCAATCGTAGATCGCCACACGGCGCGCCAGGCGCGGGAGGATGCGCCCGTAGTAGATGTTGGAGACGTACAGCGCCGTGTCGCGCCCCCCGAAGCCGGTGATCGCCCGCAGGATCCACACCCACACGAACAGCACCGCGTTCAGCACCGCGCGCACCGGGCCGAGGTCCAGGATGCGGCGCAGGAACGGATTCGGGATGCTCTTGAACGCCGGAACCGTCACGTAGGTGACGTTGCCCTCGCGCCGCGGCCGCCAGGCGCTGGGACGACGGCGCACGTAGGCCTGCAGGAAGAGGATCGGCCAGTCGGACGGGAAGCGACCGAGGATCTGCTGCTTCCGTGTGCGGACGTAGTGCCACTGCACCTCGGAGCAGGCCACGATCTTCATGCAGCGGGCCTCCCAGGCGCCGGCTGGGTGCGGGCAGCCGGCGCGTGCAGGAAGACGGGCACCGCACCACCACCAGCCCGCTGCCACACGACGTGCTTCCGGTGCGCGCGGACTCTAGAAGAGTGCGTAGATGAAGGGCGCCAGCGCCGAGCCTTCGGTGAACACGATGAGCATTCCCAGCAGCAGAAGAACCAGCATGATGGGCCCGAGCCAGAACTTCTTGCGCACGCGCATGAACAGCCACAGCTCTCCGAAGATGCTGACCTTCTCGCGTACGCCGCTCATGAAGCTCATGGAGTTTCTTCCCCTCGGTGTTGAACGGTGGTCAGGATAGCATGCCGGCCGGACCTGCGCAAAGGCCCTGGCCAGGCCGCGGCCCGGGCGTCAATCCAGCTCGAAGAGATTGCGCCAGTCGACGTCCTCCTCGAGCGGTTTCATCTCGCGCTTGTCGAGGAGGAAGCGGTCCATGACCAGGTGGTCCATGTTCGTGCGCATGAAACACATGTACGCGTCGTGCGGCGTGCAGACGATCGGCTCGCCGCGCACGTTGAACGACGTGTTGATGATCACGGGGCAGCCCGTGCGTTCCTCGAAGCGCTTGATGAGATCGTAGTACAGTTCGTTCTGCCTGCGGTTCACGGTCTGGATGCGCGCGCTGCCGTCCACGTGCGTGACCGACGGAATCGTGCGCCGGTCCTCACGCACCTGGGCCACCAGCAGCATGTACGGACTCGGGCGATCCAGCTCGAACCAGTCCGACACCTTCTCCTCGAGAACGGTCGGCGCGAACGGGCGGAAGCTCTCCCGGAACTTGATCTTCATGTTCACGACGTCCTTGTTGTCGGGATTGCGGGCGTCGGCCAGGATGCTGCGGCTGCCGAGAGCACGTGGCCCGAACTCCATGCGTCCCTGGAACCAGCCGACGACGTTCTGGTCCTCGACGAGCTGTGCGGTGCGGTCGAGAAGCGCTTCCCTGTCGAGTTCGTGGTGGCGGATCCCGTGCTCCTGCAGGTACGAACGGATCTCCTCGGTCGAGAAGGAGGGTCCGAGAAACGCGTGCTCCAGCGGATTCCCGCGCGGGTTGTCCTGGATCGAGTGCCAGATGAGCGCCGCCACGCCCACCGCACCCCCCGCGTCGCCCGCGGCCGGCTGCACGAAGATGTCCTCGAACGGCGACTCACGCAGGATCCTGCCGTTGGCCACGCAGTTCAGGGCCACGCCACCCGCCATGCAGAGGTTCTGCATGCCCGTCTCGCGGTGCAGCCAGGTCGCCATGCGCAGCATGGCGAGCTCGGTGACCTTCTGGACACTGGCCGCGATGTCCATCTCGCGCTGCGTCAGCTTGGACTCCGGCGGGCGCGGCGGCCCGCCGAACAGCTGCGCAAACCTGCCGTTCGTCATCGTGAGACCGTAGTCGTACGCGAAGTAGTCCATGTTCATCTTGAAGCTGCCGTCTTCCTTGATGTCGATCAGCTTCTCCATCTCCTGCATGTACCTCGGCTCGCCATAGGGCGCGAGTCCCATCACCTTGTATTCGGCGCTGTTGACCTTGATGCCCAGGTAGTACGTGAAGGCGCTGTACAGGAGTCCGAGCGAGTGCGGGAAGCGGATCTCGCGCTGGATCTCGATCTTGTTGCCACGCCCGACACCCATGGTCGCCGTGGCCCACTCGCCGACGCCGTCGACGGTGAGGAGAGCCGCCTCGTCGTACGGAGACACCAGGAAGGAGCTGGCGGCATGCGACTCGTGGTGCGCGGCGAAGAGGACCTCCCCGGCGTAGCCGAGCTCCTTGCGGATCGTCCCCGGAATCCACAGCTTCTGACGCAGCCAAAGCGGAATCGCCTTCATGAACGACGGAAAGGACTTCGGGAAGGTCGCCAGGTACGTGTACAGGATGCGTTCGAACTTGAGGAGCGGCTTGTCGTAGAAGCCGACGAAGTCGAGAGCGTCGGCCGTGATGCCGCCCTCTTTGAGGCAGTACAGCGCCGCGCTTTTCGGGAAGCCGAAGTCGTGCTTGCGGCGCGTGAAGCGCTCCTCGGAGGCGGCCGCGACGATCCGTCCGTCCTGGACGAGACACGCGGCCGAATCGTGGTAGAAGGCTGAGATCCCCAGGATGTTCATGGCGTCCTTCTCGACGAGATGCCGCTAGAACTGATGCCGGTAGAAACCCTCGGTGTGCCGGACCTTGTCGTGCCAGTAGGTCGGAACCGCACGCAGGCGGCGGTCGAGCAGGTCGATCCGGAAGAGCCTCAGGAAAAGATTGACGACGTCCACGATCACCCAATAGAAGAGGGTCAGCAGGAGCCAGCGGTTGAACACGCCCAGGCCATGGGCGAACTTCTTCCATCCGGCCCAAAGGCCTCCAAGAACCCGCTTCAAAATGCTCAACCCTGACCTCGACAGTTGGATGGGATCGAGTCGTGCCCAGCCGCCCGGGACGTGGCGATGGACGGCCTACCGCCGATTTTCAATGATATCAAGTCCAGCCACCCTCCGGAAGAGGCCCACCTCCGGGAGCGGCATCCCACGCACGCCGCCCGGCTCGGCACCGCTCGGGCGCCCCATCGAGATCGGGCGCGATTCGCAACCTCCATCCTGACAAAAAGTTAGAGCGAAAACAGCGTGTCGGCGTCGGCCCGGAGCGGGCCCTCGCAAAGAAACGCCTCGGCGTACGCGCAGCCCGCCGCCACCCCGAAGTGCCGGCGCAGCGTCTCGAGGATCTCCAGGATGCGGTTGCCGTGGCGCTCGATCGCCATCTGGCTCGCGTAGGCCCGGATGGCGCGCACCAGGACGTCGAACTCCGCCGAGACATCCACCAGGAGTGTCGGACCGCGATCGCGCGGCACCATGTAGTAGAACAGCCGCTGGACGTCGTGCGCCGGGAGCCGCGGCTCGACGCCGCGCATGCGGGCCAGCTTGACGGCGTCGCGCACGAGAGCGCCGGTGGCCAGATGGTCGACGTGGGCAGCGCCGTCATGGTGCCCGGATTCGTTCGTGTGGTAGGGCGCGAAGACCAGGGTCGGCTGCAGCTGGCGCAGAAGCCGCACGATGCGCTGGCGCGACTCCAGATCGTGCGTGATGCCGCTGTCCGGGAAATCCAGCAGCCGATGGTCGCAGCCCAGAACCGCGGCGGCGGCCGCCGCCTCGCGCTGGCGCTCGGCCTGCGAACCGAACGTGCCGCGTTCACCCCGTGTCAGGCTGACGATGATGACCGAACGCCCGGCGCGCACCAGCTGCGCCACCGTCCCGCCCATGCCCATTTCGGCGTCGTCGGGGTGAGCGCCGAAGACCGCCACGTCGTGAGTCACTCGCCGTCCCTCAACGCACGAGGGTCATCTTGCGCGCCGCGCTCCAGTCCGCCGCCAGGATGCGGTAGACGTACACTCCAGAGCCGACGCTCCTGCCGTTCTCGTCCCGGCCGTCCCAGAAGACCGCGCGGACCCCCGCCGTCATGGGACCGTTCACCAGCTGGCGCACGCGCCGTCCCCTGGCGTCGAAGATCTCGAGGCGCACGCGGGAATCGTGCGGCAGATCGAAGCGAATACGCGTCAGCGGGTTGAACGGGTTGGGCTCGTTCTGGCGCAGCGCGAACTGCTGGGGCACCGCCGGCGGCGGCGTGTCGGTCGGCGCTGTCGGATGCACCGCGTCACTGAAGCCCGAGGAGGCACCGCTCGAGTCCACGGCGGCCAGCCGGTACCAGTCGTTTGCGGAGCCGTTCAGATCGAGGAACGACAGCACGCCAGCTGGAGAGCTGCCGACGAAGTTCGACAGCGAGGGCACGAAGGTCGAGTCGGGGTCGCGATACACCGCGTAGAACTCGACGTCGGCCTCCGGATTCGCATCCCAGGAGAGGTCGTTGGTCGATCCCAGACGGTCGACCACCAGGCCGGACGGTGACGCGGGTGCACGGCTCGTGGCGGCGGGGCCGCCGAAGGCACCGCGATCGTTGCGTGAGCCGTCCGCGTCGTCGAAGGCCACATCGCCGTCGCCGCTGTCGAGCGCCGGCGAGTGCAGCCCGAGGGCCAGGTCCCCGTTCGGCTGGTCGACGAACGACGGATCGGCGATCAGGGCATTCGCACCCATGCTGGAGCCGCTCAGGTCGCCGCCGGTGTTGTTCCACCACAGGTTGTAGTCGAGCGTCGGCGCCGTTCCAGAGAAGACCATGGCGACGTTGCTCGTCGTGTGGTTCGAGATCACGCAGTTGCGCACCGTCCAGGACGAAGGGGGAGACGAGGCATGGACGGCATCGCCGCCCGCTGCGCCGCCGTCGTTGGCATCGAAGGTGACGTTGGCGAGCGATGCATCCGAGCCGACGGCGTAGATCCCACCTCCCAGGAGGTCGGCGACGTTCCCGGCCAGGATCGTCGACGTGAGGTCGAGGGTGCTGGCGTTCGCGAGAGCCACGCCGGCGCCGAAGAGCCCGGTGCTCGAGCGAATCTCACTGCTGCTCAGGGTGACGAAGCCGCCCTGGTCCGCGCGCACGGCGCCGCCGGTCATGGATGCGGAGTTCCCGGTGAACACGACCCCCCCGCCGACGAGGCTCCCCGAGGTGACGTAGACGGCGCCCCCCTCCTCGACACCGTTGTTGCCGCTGAACTGGCAACCCGTGAGCGTCAGCGTCCCACCGTCGACGTACAGCCCGCCGCCTTTCGAGGCGGCGCTGGTGTGGACCGTGTTCGAGTCGAAGAGGCAGCCGTCGAGCTGCAACGACGAGTTGAGCGCGTACAGGCCCCCACCCTCCTGCGCCACGTTGTTCTCGAAAACGCAGTTCACGAGCCGGGCGGATGCGTTGTCGAAGAAGCCACCGCCTCCTCCCCCGAACTCGAACTGGCCGCCGGCCACGTTGCCGTCGAAGCGGCAGTCTCGGAGCACCGGTGAGGCGCCGACGCACAGGACCCCGCCACCGTACTTGCCGCTGGGCGAAGTGAGCTGTCGCGCCGTGCCGCCGGTGAAACGCAATCCGTCGAGAACCAGCGTGGTGTCGACCCCGGCAGCGAACTCGAGCGCCGGGGACCCGGGCGTCGCCTGCATGATGCTGGGGTTGTTCGGGTCGCGCGAGGTGAACGTGGCGTCCCACCCCCCCTGGATCAAACGGTTGCTCCGGGTCAGGAACAGCGCCTCGTTGAGCACGGCGCCGCCGATCATGGCGATCGTGTCGCCCTCACCGCTGGCGGAAAGAGCCTTGCTGATGTTGGGGTAGTCGTTCGGAACCGTGAGGAAGAAATCCCCGAAGGTCCGCAGCGCATTGACGCGGCCTGCACCGAGCAGTCCGGCGTGCGCCGGGTTGATGGCGTCGATGTCGTCGGCGCCGCCCTCGATCATCGCCATGATCGCCGAACCTTGAAGCGCGGGCGAGTGCGCCTTCACGAGACCGACCAGCCCGGTGACCAGCGGGGCCGCCATCGAGGTCCCCTGGAGGAACGTGTAGGTGTGCTGGGCGGAGCCGCTGGCGTTGTGATCGAAGTAGGTGCTGTAGATGCTGACGCCGGGTGCGGTGATGTCGACCCAGGCTCCGAAGTTGGAGAAGCTGGCCTTGGCATCGTTGTTCGCGCTGGCCGCAACGTCGAAGCAATCTCCCCGCGAGGCCAGATAGCTCTGGACGTTGGCATCGTCGTTGCCCGCCGACACCACCACGACGAGCCCCGCGTTGATCGCAGCGCTCACGGCCGCCTGGAGCGGAGACGTCCACGACGAGCCCCAGCTGCAGTTGACCGCTGCCGCACCGTTCTGGCGCGCGTAGTTGATGGCGGAGGCGGCGGTGC
>JBHHXQ010000035.1:0-14230 GCA_046757105.1 Candidatus Krumholzibacteriia bacterium | reverse complement strand
CTTCGATGCCCGCCTCGCGGAGCGCTTTCATTTTTTCCGATGCCGTGCCCTTGCCCCCGGCGATGATCGCGCCGGCGTGGCCCATCCTGCGGCCCGGCGGCGCGGTCTGGCCGGCGACGAACGCCACCACCGGCTTTTGGACGTTGGCGCGGACGAACTCGGCGGCCTGTTCCTCGGCGGTCCCGCCGATCTCGCCGATCAGCACCACCGCCTCGGTGTCGCCGTCCTCCTCGTAGAGGCGCAATGCGTCGATGAAGCGGGTGCCGATGAGCGGGTCGCCGCCGATGCCGATGCAGGTGGTCTGGCCGATCCCCGCCTGCGTGAGCTGGTAGACCACCTCGTAGGTCAGCGTGCCGCTGCGGGAGACGACCCCGACCGGACCCGGAGTGCAGATGCTCCCCGGCAGGATGCCGATCTTCGACTTCCCGGGAGAGATCAGCCCCGGACAGTTCGGGCCGATGAGACGGGCACCGCGTTCCTGGACGACCGGCAGCGTCCGCACGACGTCCTGGACCGGGATGCCCTCGGTGATGCAGACGACCAGCTCGACTCCGGAGTCGAGAGCCTCGCACACGGCGTCGGCGGCGGCCAGCGGCGGCACGTAGACGACGCTCGCGGTGGCCCCGGTGCTCTGCACTGCTGCGGCCACGGTGTCGAACACCGGCACGTCGTGCAGCGTCTGGCCGCCCTTCCCGGGGGTGACGCCAGCCACGACCCGGGTGCCGTAGTCGCGCATCTGCTGGGCGTGGAAGCTGCCGTCACGGCCGGTGATCCCCTGCACCAGCACGCGCGTGTCGGCATCGATCAGGATGCTCATACCGTCTCCTTCGAGCCACGCGCCGCGGCGATCGCCCTCTGCACGACTTCGTCCATGCTCACGGCCGTCTGCAGAGAGGTGCCGTCGAGGATCTCGCGCGCCCTGTCCTCGTTGGTGCCGATCAGCCGCACGATAATGGGCACGCGGGGTGGATGGGTCTGCGTGACCTGCAGGAGACCCTGCGCCACATCGTCACAGCGCGTGATGCCTCCGAAGATGTTGAACAGGATGGCGCGCACGTGGGAATCGCTCTGGATGATCTCGAGCGCGGTGGTCACCTTCTCCGGGTTGGAGCTGCCGCCGATGTCGAGGAAGTTCGCGGGGCGACCGCCGTAGTGCTGGATGAGATCCATCGTCGCCATGGCGAGGCCGGCGCCGTTGACGACGCACGCGACGTCGCCATCGAGATGGATGTAGGAGAGGCCCTTCGAGCGCGCCTTGCGTTCGCCCGCGTCCTCCGCGTCCAGATCCCGCAGGGATTCGAGCTCGGCGTGCCGTGCCAGACCGTTGTCGTCGAGGTTGATCTTGGCGTCGAGAGCCAGCAGCTCGCCGCCCTTCGTGATCACCAGCGGGTTGATCTCGGCGAGCGAGGCGTCGAGCGCCGTGAACGCCGTGGCCAACCGCGTGCAGATGCGCGCCAGGCCGAGTGCGGCACGCGTGTCGGAGAGCAGCTGGAAGCTCACGCGTCGAGCTTCGAAAGGCTGCAGCCCGCGCACGGGATCGAGATGACAGCGGACGATCTGCTCCGGAGAGCGCCGGGCCACCTCTTCGATCTCGACGCCGCCTTCGGCACAGAGCATGAGCACGGGGCGGGCAGCGGCTCGATCGAGCGTGATTCCGACGTAGATCTCCTGCTCGATGTCGACGGCCGTCGCCACCAGAACCTTGCGGACTTCGAGGTTCTTGATGCGCATTCCGAGGATGCTCTCGGCGTGCGCGCGGGCCTCCTCGACGCTCGACGCCAGCTTCACGCCGCCCGCCTTGCCGCGTCCACCGGCGTGCACCTGTGCCTTCACCACGACGGGGGTTCCGAGCTCGCGGGCCGCGCCGGCAACCTCCTCGGGTGTGGAGGCCACCACGTGGGCCGGCACCGGCAGATCGTGGCGGCGCAGCAGATCGCGCGCCTGGTATTCATGCAGGTTCATCGGCCCTCACATGGATTGGACGCAGTGCGTGACGCGCACCACAGAGAAACGCGGCTCCACGACGTGCACGGCCGCGCCAGAACGGCGCATCGTAGCAGAGGAGCCCGGGGAAGTGTCAAGAGACCACGGCGGTTCCCGGGGTCGTTCTGGACCCGACAGGACGCCTCTCGTGCAGCACCCGGGGTGCAGGGCTCGGATGTCCCCTTGCCCGCCGGCGCTCTGCGCGCCCTGCCCCAGATCGCTTCGGGGGTCTTCCGGGTGCAACGGCGCAACCCCTTGAAGAAACGGCCGGTGGCGAATCCCACGCCGGGCGGCATCGAGGTTGCCTCGAAGTCGGCGTCACGGTCCCTGCGCCCGACCCGGTTGTCGGGCCCGGCTCATCCGTATGGGAGGAAGTACATGCGTCGGCTTGTAGGGTTCATCGCGATGGCCCTCGTGGTGACTGCGGCTGGGATGGCCAGCGCGCACGACGGCACGAAGGTCATCTATGACCTTGCCGAAATCGGTCAGGAGGTCCTGAGCGGTGGAGGTGCTGGAGCGAGCGAAAGCGGTCAGGGCAGCACGCCCCTGGCGACACCCCCACGCTCGTCCAATGGTGCGCGTGCCACCGACCTCGAGATTGTGTGGACAGAAGGCGACTTCGAAGTGCAGTACACCCGCGGGCGCTCGAGCGGTGCGAACGGCTCCGGCCCGACCTACAGCCCGAGTGGCAGCGGGAGTGTCACGTCGAATCCGGAGCCCGGGACGCTCATTCTCATGGGCAGCGGCCTCGTTGCGGGGGCGCGTATCGTGCGTCGTCGCAAGAACCGCTAGACCCTGCTCGGAGCCCCACCCATCGCCACCACATCGTGGTCCCTCCAAGGACGGCGTGCGCCTTCCCCGGGCGCGCGCCGTCCTTTTCCCCCTGCCCAAGCGAAGTCCGAACGTCGCGTCGGCGAGCCGGCCGCTCCGCTGGGATCGCACCACGAGCGCCGACCCCACGCGGAGCGGGGCCGTCCGGCCTCGATGACTCCACAGTTCGCGGACAAGACTCTGGAAGGCGAGAACGTTCAGGAGCGCAGCAGGTCGAGCGTGCGGAAGTAGCGCGCGGCCGCGGAGTCGTGCTCCTCGGGAAGGACGAGCTCGCGCAGCTGCTCGCGGCCGAGCGTTCCGTCCTGCAGTGCGGCGGCCAGCTCGTCGCCGAGCATGTAGCCGAGGGACAGTGTGATCTCCAGCAGGATGTCGAGATCCTGCTCGTAGATCTGCTTCAACCGCCCCCGCGGCCCATCGCCCTGTGCCTGCTCGTGGTCCTTGTGCTGGACGACGAAGCGTGCCACCAGCTTCCGGAAAGCCAGCTGCGGCTCGTGCAAACGACGCGAGGCGCTGCGCTGGAACGTACGAAACTCCTCTTCGGTGGTGGGGACACGTCTCGGATTGACCAGCTTCGAAGCGAAGAATCCGAGCGCGTGGTGCATCGTCCGGACGTAGAAGTCCTCGTACGCATCACCGGTCATGCTCTGTCGCGCCCCGTGGCGCCACTGCAGGACGTGCATCGCCTCTTCGGTGGCGTGGTTCACGGAGAAGTACGGCAGGTAGACGAGGTTGAGCTCCGGAACGAAGCAGCTGCGGTTCGCGAACGCGTGCAGGTGGATCTCGTGCACACGCGCATCGTCCAGCTCTGCTGTGTTCTCGATCAGTTCGAAGAAATGCTCTTCCAGATTCGTGAACAGGTCGCAACCGGCGTCGGCCGCGGGCATGTCGAGGAACTGCGAGAGCTGGCGGACCAGCGTATCGAGGACGCTGGCCCCGGCCGGCGGCTCGAGGACGATCTCTTCGCGTTCTCCCGGGTCCTCGGAGCGGTCCACCGCCTGCTCCCAGCTCAGGTAGGATTGCAGCTTCACGTAGGGAGGAACCTCCATGACGCAGAAGCGGTCGGGGCCCAGCCGGACGACCTGGGTGTCCTCGCCGTCGCCACGTTCCGCGAGCGTCCAGTAGAGCGTGTCGCTGTTCTGGAAGACGATGAGCCGGCGCCGTGGCAGCCCGATCGAGTCGAGATGGCGCTCGAGGGCGCGCGGCAGATGGTTCGAGGCCAAATGCAGGTCGCCGATGAGGACCATCAGGCGGGCCTGCGGCTCGTTCTGGATGATCGACACCAGGGACTCTGCGATCCGGTCGTCGCGCTCCCGGATGCGGCGGCGCCCCCCGCGTGCGGGGTGGTTGATGCCCACGACGCGGACCTGCAGCTGGCGGGCGGTGTCGAAGAGCGGCCTGTAGTTCTCCCAGTTGAAGTTCCAGGTGCTCCGGTACTCGATGCGCTCGAGGAACTCCTCGTCGCCGATCTCCCCGTGCATGTAGGCGTCCAGGTGCTCCTGGTGCTCTTCGAGAATCATCTCGAGGGCCAGGATGAGCGGACGCTCGTCGGCGGCGGCGCGCTCGAGCAGCCGGCTGGCGACCTCCTGGGACTGCCGGAGCGTGTGGTAGTCACCCACGAAGAGCAGATCCGTCTCCAGGAGGGACTGAAACAGCTCGCCGTAGCTCGCCAGCGCGTGCAGGCGGCGGAACTCCCGCATGTATTCGCGGTAGTAGCGCTCCAGCGCTGGTGAGTTGCCACCGGTGTAGGCGCGGACCTCCTCCTGCATCCGGCGGTGCACGCTGCGCCGCAGGCGCAGGACCGCACGCCGGATCGCCGGGGGACTCGCACCGACTTCGGTCTGGAATGCGCGCTCTGCCATGGACCCACCTCGAGTCCCTCGCGGGACAGACCCTGAACTCTTCCGTGGTCACGCGGCTGGGAGTCCCTCGTGCGCCGTCGAGGGTCGTCGTGGGATGCAACGAGCAGCGCGCGCGCCACGTCCGCCGATCTGGGCACTCAGAGCAGCAGTTTCCGGACCACCGGCGGATGGCCGGAGTGTGCAGAATCGTCCCGCATCGATCTTCTCGGCTCGATCCCGTGCCGCGACGCGGCGACGAGTGCCATCCCCTTTAACACGGCACCCGACCCGATGCATCTACGATTTTTCATCTCGTTTGGCGACAGCTCGTTGCAGCACCGGCGTCTGGACCCGCTCGATCCCGGGAATGTCCGTGCAAGGGTCTGGAGGCGGGATGTCCGCGGTCGCGCCTGCGCGCGTCGTCCGCGGCCGTTGACAGCGTCTCCTGGCGCGCTTAGGTTCGATGCGAGGCCAGGAGTTCTGTTCTGCTAGGGGGAGCTTGACTGCTTGGTTGGGATGCGTGTCGTACATCGTGATCTCAACGACGTCTCAGTCAAGTCTGAGTGATCCGACACCTCCAAAGACGTGGACCCTGGCCTCTCTTCACGAGTTCTTCGAGGGTTTCGGGCTGCTCTCGTCCGCAATTGGTTTTTCCTCTTCCACTTCCACTTCCTCCTCGTCATCCCCGCGCAGGCCTTTCCTGAAGCGCCGGATGCCGATGCCCAGTCCACGCCCGATCTCCGGCAAGCGGCGAGCGCCGAACAGGAGGAGCACCAGCAGTGCGATGAGCATCAGCTCCGTGGGCCCGAGTCTGCCACATGCCATGAGAAGCTTCCTTCCTGCGGGTTGCGCTGCGCGTGGGCGCAGCCACCATGTGATGGTCCGCGGTCTGCGGGGCCGCCTCGCCCGCGCGTCAGCGGGTCTCCTCCGACCTCTTCCAGGTTCCGCTGCGGCCGCCGGACTTCTCCAGCAGCTGGATGCCGCCGATGGTCATCTCACGATCCACGGCCTTGCACATGTCGTACACCGTCGCCGCCGCGATCGAAACCGCGACGATGGCTTCCATCTCCGCCCCCGTGGAGGCGCGACACGTGACGCGCGATCCGATCGCGACGCAGCGACGCTGCGTGTCGACGCGAACGTCGACGTCCACGTGGTCGAGCCCCAGAACGTGGCACAGCGGAATGAGCTGCGAGGTCTGCTTGGCCGCCTGGATGCCGGCGAGCCGTGCGACCGCCAACACGTCTCCCTTCACCAGCGTTCCGGACTGCACCCCTCGAAGGGCCGCCTGCGACATGGTCACGTGGGCGCGGGCGCGCGCCACGCGGCGCGTCACCGGCTTGTCCCCCACGTCCACCATCCGGGCGCGCCCGCGCTCGTCCAGATGCGTCAGCTTCGGGTCTTCGTGTCCCATGATTCCCTGGACGGCGTCGGTTCCACCCGACGCCTGTATCTCTCCCACTCCCCCCGCGTGTTGACGTTCGCGAACCAGTCCGACCCGGACTCCGGAACGTGCCACACGGCGAGCCCCGCGTGCCGCACCCAGGACTTCGCCGCCATGCCCCACTCGGCGCTCATCTGCAGTGCGAGACGTGCGTGCCACAGGGACGGCAGCGGCTCCGGAACCTGCCGGTCGTACCGCTGCGGGCAGCTGCCGCTCGCGCCTGCGTCCTGCGCGGTGCGCCACAGCGCCCTCAGCACCGCGGCGTCCACACCGGGCATGTCGCACGCGAGAATGAAACGCCACGGCGGGCCGGGAGCGGTGAGCGCGGTGCGGATTCCGATCACCAGGGCGCGGCCGTCTGCATCGTCGTACAGGAGCGGCAGCCCGAGATCCGAGCGCTCCTGGCTGCGCTTGACGACCAACTCCACGCTCGACACGCACGCCGACAGGCGCGCGGCCAGAACACGCACCACCGGCGTGCCGTCGAGGATCAGACGCGCCTTGTCCGCCCCCATGCGCCAGCTGGCCCCGCCCGCCAGGATGTAGGCCGCCACCTGTCGGCGATCCAGCTGCAAATCGTCATGACGTGTCAACGCCGCTCCCACGCTCGAGCGCAACTCCAGGCTCGGCCCGCAATCGGACTATACACCGAGTCGAGGCCTTCCGGGAGCGTCCGGCCGCCGCCTTCGTCGACCTGCCGCGCGCCGCCGGCGCCGCCGGCGCGAGGTTGTCAGCTCCGCGAGCTTCCTCTATTCTGCCGCCTTGCGCGTCCGGGAGGCGCACTTGAACACCTCCACAAACGGCATGACGCACCTCGCCGGTGCTGCACTGCTCGTTCTGGTGCTGCACTTCACGATTGCCGGCGTGCTGCGCCCCCTGCTGCGGCCGTACGCCTGGTCCGACTTCGCCAGCTTCTACAGCGCCGCCCGTGCCTTCGCCGACGACACCAGCCCGTACGAGCTGGAATCACTCCAGGAAACCGGCCAGCCCGAGTTCCGGGGCTGGATCGGCCGCTACCTCTACCCGCCGCCCTTCGCGGCCGTGGTCATCCGGCCCCTTCTGCTCCTGCCTTTCGATGCGGCGCGGCGCGTGTGGGTGGTGGTCGAGGCGGCCGCCTATCTGTTGGCCAGCATGCTGCTCGCCCAGATCGTCTTCGGAGATCTGCGGCCCGGCGCCCTGGCGGCGCTCGGGTTTCTGGCGCTGCCCTTCGCGCCGTTCCACTTCGATCTGAAGCTGGGCTCCGTGTCCGGGCTCCTGCTCCTGCTGCTCGTGCTCTTCCTGCGCGAGAGGCAGCGGGGGCACCTCGGGCGCGCCGCCTGGGCGCTCGGCGCCAGCATGGTGCTGAAGCTCAGTCCGGCGCTCGTCCTGCTCTACCTCGTCGGGCGCGGCGAGGTTCGGCTGGCCTTGCGCAGCATCGTGGCTGCGCTCGCCGTCCTGGTGGCCGCTTTGCCCTGGACCGGTGTGCAGGTCTACGCCGACTACATCACAGGCGTCGTTCCGGTTCTCGCCACGCAGGATTTCTCCTGGTTCACGAATCAGTCGGTGGACGCCTTCTTCTGGCGGCTCTTCGTTCCCAACGACAACACGACGCCTTGGCTGGCGAGCCCGGCACTCCAGCGCGCCTGCACGTCCGTGGTGTCGATAGGCATCCTGGGCGGTCTCGGGCTGCTCGTGGTCCACGAGCGGCGCCGCGCAACGACCGAGCCGGACGCCGCGCTCTGGGGTCCGGCGTGCGTGCTCGTGGCCAGCTTGCTTCTGGCGCGCGTCACCTGGGAGTACATGCTGGTGCTGGCGCTGCCCTGCTTCGCGCTGTGGCTACGCGACGTGGCGCAGGAGCGGGTTCGGGGCCGGGGCGTGGTGGTGATGGCGCTGGCGTTTGCGATGTGCGCCCTGCCCATGCCCTACACGGAGGAGCCGATGCGCTCGGGCCTCGGGCTGCTGCTCGAAGCACCGCGCTTCTACGGGCTGGTTCTGGCGTTCGCGGCGAGCGTCGTGTACCGGCTGCGCGGGGCGTGACTCAGCGCAGCAGGACCAGCCGGCTGGTGTGTGTGGCGCCGGCGACGCGCAGCCGCCCCACGTAGACGCCGGAGGCCACCGGATGGCCGGCGTGATCCAGCCCGTCCCAGCGCACGTCGTGGGCGCCCGCCGGCAGCGTCCGATCCACCAGACGCCGCACCAGCCGGCCGTCCACGCGCACGATGTCGAGCCGCACGGGCGCCTCGCTGGCCACCTCGAAGCGCAGTCGGGTGCTGGGGTTGAAGGGGTTCGGGACGGCCGGATGCAGGTGCGTCACGCGTCCGACCACGGCCACCCACGGGCCCCACAGGCGCGACCCGTCCTCGTCCGCGGCTCGCAGCAGCACCGCATGGGCTCCCGGTCGCAGCTCCCACTCGAGAACCGCGGCGGCGGGGGCGTTCGTCACCGCGGCGAGCTGGTAGTCGCCGCGCTCCCACTCGAGCGCCGCCGCCGCCGGCCTGTGGTTGGCGGCCAGCGCGCGCGTCCACGCCTCGAAACGCGTCGCCGCGCTCGAGCGGTCCGACCAGCGCAGCCGGGCCGTCGAACCGTCCACCTCGAGGTGCAGGTCACGGATCTCGATCGAGACGGTCTCCGGGATCGAGAACCAGGCCAGGTCGCTGTCGGTGCGCTGGTCGTACGCGTCGACCGCGGTCACACCGTACGCGAAGATCCCCGGGCGCGCAGCGAAGACCACGTACTGCGTGTCGCGCACGTCCGGATCGATGATCCGCCGCCTCTCGACCATGGTCGCCGGAACGTTCAGCGCGGCGCGGACGTGCGGGCGCCGCGGCGAGTCGGGATGCGGGTCGAGACGCACGGCCACGTCGACGCTGCGTGCCGCGAAGGCGCTGGCATCGAAGCGCAGGAGCTTCATGGGCAGGGACCCGGTGATGCCGTTCCCGGCGTTGCGGCGCGTCGGGTCGAGATCACGCGTGGCATCGCCACCGAGCGCCTGCCAGTCGCCGCCTTCGGGTCGCACCTCGACGTAGGCGTAGTCCCACAGGTTCTCGAGCTCGGCCTGCATGTGCACGACCAGCGCGCCGCTGGGGGGCACCTGGATTCCGGCGGCCAGCATGCCGCGGCCTGCCGCGTCGAGGCTCACCTGCGTGGACGACCGCCACGCCCCCGGCATGCCGATCGGATCGATCTCGAAGACCTCGTAGTGGTCGATCGGGTGGGCGGCGTCGCCCGGATCGGTCCAGCTCATGTGGATGATGCGGCCGTCGTCGGGATCCTGGGAGGCGGTCAGGATCGGCGCCGCCGGCGGCGACACCGCCCACACGTCGTCCGCCGCCCGGATCGCAAACAGGTTGAGATCCAGCAGCAGCAGGCAGGTCGGCGTGATCATGCTCTCCGCAGGCCAGAAGCCGCCCTGGCGCACCGAGTTCAGCTCGACGGTGAAGGCGAACGCGCGCGACTCCTTCTCGGGGTTCACCTCCCCGTACATGTAGTCGTCGAGATCACCATTGGTGATGTAGATGGCACCGGAAAACGCGTTCCCGGGCCGGTAGCCGTTCGTGCGCACCATGCTGTCGGCCAGGGTGGTGTAGGTGTGGTGGTGCGGCGTGACCTGGCTTCGCGTCCACCCCCACGGGTACAGCAACAGCTCGCCGAAGCTGTGGTAGCTGATCGTGATCCTGAAGTCGCAGCGCTCGGCGAGCTGCCGGATGGCATCGCTCTCCGGCTCGGAGAACGCATGCTCGCCGCGGTACGTCTCGTTGAGCGGATCCGGGGAGCTGCCGATGTTGTCGTGCCCCCACAGGTACGCGTAGTTGCGGTTCAGATCCACGCCCACGGTGCCGTCGCCGATCGTGCGCCGGTTCTTCCGCCACCCCGGTCGCCGTTGGGTCTGTTCCTGGAAGACGTGTCCGTCCGGGTTGAGCATCGGCACGATCCACACTTCGCGCCCGTCGACGAGCGCGCTCAGGCGCGGGCTGCGCCCGTAAGCCGCGATCAAGGTGCGGGCCAGGTGCAGCGGCACCTCGACGGACATCAGCTCCCGGGCGTGGTGGTTGCCGACGATGAGGACGTCGGCCTCGTCGGGATCCTCGAGATCCGGCTCGTCGGAGATCTTCAGAGCGTGGATCGGCCGGCCTTCGAAGCTGTGTCCGATCACCTCGAGACGCGTGATCGTGGGGGCCACCGCATGCAGCGATTCCATCTCGGCGACCGTCTCGTCGTACGTGTGGTAGAGCCCGAGGCCAGGAATCTGCCGCAGCTCGCGCAGGCCGGCCTCCACGTCCGGCTCGATCGTCGAGACCAGGAAGCCGGCGTCGAGCAGACCGCGCGTCTCCTGGGGGCTCGCGGTCAGGTACACGACGCCGGTCTCGGGATCGTGGCTCACCAGGTCGAGGTGCATCGACTCCAGCTCGCGCATCGTCCAGGGGCTGCGCGGGGAGACGGCAAGCAGGCTCCGGGTGGCCTGCGCCTCGACGCACCAGAACCCGAGCACCAGGGAGAGGACCGCGCTCGTACACCGCATGCTGGACCTCCGGGATGAGCGGGGCGTCGTTCAAGTTAAGCGTCGGCGATGCGGGACGCAAGTCGTTGAAAATCCTGGGGGTCGGCTCGGTCGGGCGGGGTCGTGGGTGTCAGAGGCCGCGGAGCTTGGTTTTCGCCAGACGGGCCTCCTCGCTGTCTGGATAGCGGTCGATCAGCTCCTGGAACGCTCGCCGGGCGGCGTCCGGATCCTCGAGGTTCAGCAGGCAGAAGCCGATCTTGAGCATGGCGGCCGGAACCTTGTCGCCGGCGCCAAACTGCCCCGGAACCTTGCGGAACTCCTCGAGGGCGCGCTCGTAGTCCTGCTGATCGTAGTACGTTTCGCCGATCCAGTACTGCGCGTTGTCCGCCAGCTCGGAGAGCGGAAACTGTGCCAGCACCTCTTGGAAGCCCATGAGAGCCAGACCGTGGTTCCCGCGCGTGAGGTCCTGGTAGGCCGCATCGTACAGGGCGCGCGGCGTCACCGTAGCCCTCGGCGTGTCTGCCGTCCCGGTTGCGGCCCCCGCAGGGCTCTGCGAGAGCGCGAAGCTCAGGCGATCCTTGAGCTCGCGGATCTCCTCGTTCGCCCCGTCGAGCGCGGCCTGCAGCGCATGCATCTGCCGCTCCAGCTCGCTGAGGCGTTCCTGCTGCTCGGCGCGGCGGTTGCGCACCACGCGCACCTGCTCCTCGACGAGCGTGCTCAAGCTGTCGACGGCCGCGGCCAGGCGCGCCCGGGTGCGTTCGAGGGCGGCCACCTGGTCCTCGAGCCGGGCCGTCCGCAGCTCCATGAGCGTCGGGCGCTTGCCGTTGCAGCTGGCCAGAACCAAGAGGGCGGTTGCGACAACCGCCCAGGGCTTCCCGATCCTTGTCGACCGCAGCGTCATTGCGAACCCGTGTGCGTGAACGGGGGCCGGCCGCGCCGGCCCCCGATTCCAATCGCCTCGCTACTTGACCACGAAATGGGCCCGGCGGTTCTTCGCCCAGGCGGCCTCGTTGTGGCCGAGCTCGAAGGGCTTGTTCTCGCCGAAGCTGATCGTTTCGATGCGTCTCGCCTCGACGCCGTAGTTGACCAGGAACTCCTTGGCGGTTTCCGCTCGCTCCTCACCGAGCGCCAGGTTGTACTCGACGGTGCCCCGTTCGTCGCAGTGGCCCTCGATGGTGATGCGGGCGTCGCGCACCTCGAGCAGCTTGGCGCCGTTCGCCGTCAGCGCCGAGCGCGAGGCGCTGTGGAGCTCCGACTTGTCGAAGTCGAAGAAGACGTCCTGGAGGTCGCCCTCATCGAGTCGTATGGGCTCCGGCGGCGGTGGCGGCGGTGGCGGTGGCGGCGGCGGCGGTGGCGGCGGTTCCGGTGTCACGGCTGGTTCCGTGGGCGGCGGCGGGGGTTGGCCGCAACCGGCGGCGAACCCGACGACGAGCACGGCCGCGAGGCCGACGCGCAGGACCCTGTGCATGGATCGAACCTCCCTCATGTGCCGGGCGCCGCGGTGGCAAGGGGCGAAACCGGCATCCTCAATCACGCGACCAGGCCGGAGTGATGGCATCCTGGCTTCCAGAGGTCAAGCGTCTTTCGAGTCGCTTGTAGACATCCACGACGTAGAAGGCCCGCACCCCGTACCGCATCGAGCTGAAGGCGCTGTGGCGGGAGTCCTTGGCCCAGCTCGGGCCGTCGTTCAGTCCCCGGCTGACCACGACACGCTGGTCCGTGCCGTCCGGCTTCATCAGCCGCAGCTCGATGTTGCCTTCCCAGCGCGCCACGTAGGCGATCCAGCGACCGTCGGGCGACCAGGCCGGCGAGTCGCTGTAGCGGTTGTGGTACGTCAGCCTGCGCACGTTCCCGCCGTCGCTGTCCATCACGTAGATCTGTGGCACGCCGGAACGATCGGACGTGAACGCGATCTGGTCACCCCGTGGCGACCAGCTGGGAGATGTATCAATCGCCGGATGGTGCGTCAATCTTTTTAGCCTGCGGCCGCTCTCGTCGATCGTGTAGACCTCGGCGTTGCCCTCGTGGGACAGGGTGACCGCGTAGCGTTTCTTCTCCTCGGACCATTCGGGTGCCGTGTTGAGCCCGGGACGGTCGCTCACCACCCGCATGCGGCTCGAACCCTGGTCGATCCGGTACAGGTAGGGCCTCCCCTCGAGGTAGCTGGTGAAGGCGATCCACTTGCGCCCCTTGCCCCACACGGGCGACAGGGACAGGACGTTGCGATCGGTGACCTGCCGCTCGCCGAAGCCGTCGTAGTCGACCGTGTAGATCTCGGAGCGCTCGCCGCGCACGCGTGCGAAGGCGATCTTCGTCTGCGCGGTTCCCTCGACGCCCGTGAGGCGCTTGACCACCTCGTCGGCGAAGTGATGCATGGCGCTGCGCTCACCTCCGGGCTCCACCTTGTAGCGCTTGCCGGCGATCTGGGTGCCCAGGACGTCGACCAATCGCATCTCGATCACCAGCTGGCCGTCCTCGGAACGCCAGATGGAGTGGATCTCGTGCGGCCGCCGCTCGGGATTCTCGTCGGTGACGTTCCAGGCGCGCGTGACGCCGCGCGGCAGGTAGGGGCTGGCCCACTGATCCATGACGTAGAAGAGGCCCGAATAGATGAGATCCCGCGCCAGCGTCTCGCGGCCCTCGTTGGCGGATCGCCGCACCTGCGGCTCGGCCGTTTCGAACTCGGGTTCGAGCATCTTCAGCGTGATGCGCTTGTAGGCTTGCTTCTCGATGGTTCCCAGGTCGACTTCGTCTCGCTGGGCAGGCGCGGCTGGCGCCAGGCCCCACAGAACGCAAGTGGCCACCACCACGCCGAGGGCTGCGAGCCCCCGGCTCCGGAACGGCGATCGAAAACGGCCTCGCGACATTTCAGGCATCTCCAAACCGGGCCTAGTACACGCGTGTGAAGGTCAACCTGATCCCGATGGTGCGGACGCCGATCTCCTCCGGGAGAGGTGGGAACGGGGCCGCTTCGAAGATGCCACGCATCGCGGCGCGGTCGTACAGGCTGGAGCGCGACGACTCCTGCACGGCGACCTCCGTCACCCCTCCGTCCGGATGCAGCAGGAAGTGCACCCGCGTACTCGCCTCGCCCTGCCGGCCGATCGCCGCGGGCGGCCTCCAGCTGGTCGCGATCTTGTCGCGCAGCTGGACGAGGTACCACGGCGCCCGCGCACCCAGGACGCCGCCTTCGATCCCGATGCCGCCGGTCTGTCCTGCGGTTGCCGCCGTGGATCCGCCGGCCGGCGCGGGCTCACGCGGCGTCACCTGCGGCGGCGGATCGCACACCGTCGGCCGCTCCGAGGGGATCTCGTCTTCGGGAGGCGGCAGGACACCGCCGGGCTCGGGATCCTTGGGGATGTTGATCTCCGGCTCCGGGCGCTTCCTCTGCTCCACGCGCGGCGGCTCGGGCCGGGGCGGTTCAGGTTCCGGATCCTGGGTCGGGCGCACCACCTCGGGCCCGGGCGCCCCGGTGGCTTCTGATGCACCGCGGTCCGTGGCGGGCGGCATCACGAAGATGACGTCGTCCAGCAGGATCGAGGGACGCTGCAGCATCGACAGCAGCAGCAGCATTCCGAGAACCACGAAGTGGCCCAGCGTGGAGATCATGTACGGATTGCGGCTGCTCACTGCTCAAACCAATCCTCTTCTCGCCCC
>JBHHXQ010000034.1:0-14233 GCA_046757105.1 Candidatus Krumholzibacteriia bacterium | reverse complement strand
AGCGTTGCGGGCCACCCGGTAGCCCTGGGCACGCAGCGCCGATTCCGCCTCGGCTTCCGCGCTCATCGCCTGCAGGATCCGGTCGTCGATCTTCACCAGCGGTTGCCCGCGACGCACGTGGTCGCCCTTCTCGACGTAGAAGCGTTCGATGCGTCCGGTCTCCTCGGCGCTCAACACGACGTCCTTCTCCGCCTGCACCGTGCCGGTGAGCCGGATGTACTCCTCGAAGGGAGTCGGAACGAGGTGCGCCACCTCGACGTTGATGATCTTCGCGTACGTGTCCGCGACGGCCTCGTCCTCCGCACTCGCCTGGTCGACCTGCGAGTCACCGCACCCGCCCGTGAGGACCGGGACGAGTGCGATCCACGCCAGCAGCCGGATCTCGAGCCGCGTCATGGTCCCTCCTCGATCTCGTCGACCATCGGGACGACGCCGACCGCGGCGTCGAGCTGCGCCTGGACCCGCAGCACGTCGAAGATGGCCTCTGCGTAGTTGAACTCGGTTTCGCGCAGCGCCACCTCGGCATCGGTGGCGTTGATCTGGGTGCCCAGGCCCTCCCGGTACTCGGCCGAGGCGATCTCGAATCCACGCTGCGCCTGCTCCACGGCGCGCTTCTGCACCTCCACCCGATGGCGCGCCTCGACGAGCTGCGCCAGGAGCGTGCGCACCTCGTTCTCGACCTCCTGCTCCTGGAGGCGCTCCTGCGTGAGGCTCTGATCGAGCTGCAGGCTGCGCTGCGCCATGCGGCTGTAGCGCTTGCCGCCTTCCCACACCGGCACCTCGAGCCGGATCCCGGCTTGCCAGTTGGTCGTGCGCTGCATGTCGTTCTCACCGAAGAAGTCCAGGCTGCCGTCCTCCTGCGCGTCGACCCTGTAGCTGGCGAACGCCAGCAGCTTCGGATACACGGTGGCGCGCTCGGCCGACAGCTGCGTGCGTGCCAGGCTCGTCTCGAGACGTGCCTGGAGGAGGTCGGATCGCCGTGCCCGCGTGATCCCCAGCAGACGATCCCCGTCTTCCTCGCCAAGGACCCGCACGCCCGCCACGCGCAGGAGATCCAGGTTCTCGCTCGAGTTGGCCTGCGGTTCCTCGAGATCCATCGTGTGCAGCGATCCGGTGATCTCGATCGGCTCGCCGACGCCCAACCCCATCTCCACCTTCAGATCGCGCTCCGCTTCCTGGAGCGCGTTGCGGGCACGGCGCAGGTTCGGCTGCAGCTTGGCGAGCTCCACCTCGAGACGCAGCACGTCGTAGCTGCTCCCGAGCCCGGCGCGCTCGAGTCCGATGGCGCCGGCGAGAGTCGTCTCCACCCTGCGGAGGCTCTCCTGAGTGAGCCGCGCGTTCTCGCGCGCCAGGAGCATCTCGTAGTAGTGGGTGCGCACGCTCGTGGCCACCCGGTGGGAACTGCCGCGGACGCGCTCCACCTGCAGTGCCCTGAAGCGGGCCGCGGCGCCCACGCCGATGAAAGCCTCGGCCTGGAAGAGAGGTTGCTCCAGGCTGACCGTGGTGTTCCAGAGGTTGTCGGAGCTGAAACGCACCCCCACCTGCTCATCCGGACTCGCAGTGGGGTCGAAGAAGATCGCAGGGACGAAGGTGACCTGGTCGGTCAGATTCCGTGTCAGCGTGAGGCTCGCGTCCACCGTCGGGAAGACCTCGCCCCAGGCCTCGCGCACCTGTTTCTCGGCGACGTCCAGCCCCAGCCTCGCGTCGCGGAGCTCACGGCTATGGTCCATTGCGAACTGCAGGCAGCGCTCGAGCGAGAATACCGGCTCGCCGGTCTGCACCTCGACGCCGGCCTGCGGCCATGCGGATGCCGCGCAGATCGTGATCAGCGCGAACACCGCGGTCCGTGACAACGTCTCGATGGGGGGAAACCTCCTGATCGAAGAGAGCTTCGCGATCGCAGGCGACAGCATCCCGGTCTTCAGCAAACCCATTCCGGCGGTCATCGATTCGGTCCGGCTTGTTTCGTGTTCGAGTTTTCGGTTCGATGCCCCAGTCCGTGCAGGAGCATCCGAACCACGTGCCCACAACGCTCCTCGACGATCCGCTTCCGGTCGTAGGACTCCCCCCACTGCTCGCTCAGGGTGTCCTCGTGCTCGAAGAAGAAGCGGCACATCCCCTCCACCGAGGCCAGGACGTGACGCGGGTCCTCGGGGCGGAAGAGACCTTGGTCGACGCCGCGCTGGATCGCCGTGTTCGCGGCTTCCACCAGACGCTCGTACAGCTCCTCGTCCCCCTTGAGGTCCATGCCCTCGAGGGCACCGTAGGCGCACAGACGCACGTAGTGCGGGTTGTCGGCGAGCAGCCGTACGTAGCGGCGTGCCGCGGCCGACAGCGCCTCGACCGGATCGATGATCGAGAAGTCCTCCAGGAAAGGTGCCAGGTGCCCCGAGATGCGCTCCATCATGGCCCGGTACAGGCCTTCCTTGGACCGGAAGTAGTAGTGGATCAACGTCTTGTTGACGCCGGCCCGCTTGGCGATCTCGGACGTGGCCGTGGCGCGGTAGCCGCGCTCGGCGAAGACCTCCTCGGCGGCGTCCAGGAGCCGGCTCTCCGTGTCGGAGTGGGATGCGGGTGCGGTGGCCGGATTCTGCATGCGGAGCCTTTCGCCTGTCAGGAATGCCGGGTTCCCATGGGCCTCGTCGCTTCATCTACGAGGCGAGGCACGCCCAGGTTTCACCGATCGGTTTGACTCCCCAGATTAACCGAATGTTCAGGCACGGGGGCGGGAATCTCCGCCCGGCGGGACTCGGAGGGGATCCGCCGGGGAAGAACCACGACTGCGGGCAACGCCGGGTGTCGGGGCCCCGCTCTCGGTCCGGCTCCCCGAGGACACGGTAAGCTCATGAGTTTGTGGTAGATAGTCTCCCTTCGCGGATCTCCTCCACGGCTGGCCGACGACCCTTCGACCCGGGCACGGTGGGTACACCCACACCCCGGTCCATCGCCGATCCAATGCCTCTGTTGACATGGGTCGTGGCCTCACCTAGCGTCACGAACCGGATCGTTTCCGACCCTTGAGCGGTGATGCCGATGAGCAGGATTGCTCTCATCCTCCTCCTGTTGACGCTCCCCGGCTTCTCCACAGGAGTGTCAGCGGCCGTCAACCTCTCCGACCTCGAACCGCTGCCGGCGCCCGCCCGCCTGGAGGTCGTGCCGCTTCGGGTTGCCGGCAACGTGATCTCGCCTCGCGGGACCCTCGAGAGTGACGGCGCGATCCTGGAGTACCGATTCCGGGAGCAGGGCGTCTCCATCACGCACGATGTCGCTGCCCGTGCCATGGATCGGATCCTGATCAACGACCTGTTCGGGTTGCACCAGTGGCTGCGGGACATCCAGCGCAACAATCGTGACCTGCACCATGTTTTCGTGGGTCGGGGAGACATCCCGCCGCGAGTCCGGGGGGATGATGAAATCGGCCCTCTCGCCGAGGCGTTCGACGCCATGACCGCCGGGCTCGCCGAGGCGGAGCGGACGCACGCAGGTCGCGCTCGACTCCGGGGCCGATGACCTGGGCGTTGTCGCAGCCCTGGGACGGTACGCGGCGGGTTGTCGGCGGCGGCGCGCCATTGCTGTGACCTTTGCGGCGCGCGGTCTCGGAGAGGATCGCCTTCCTGCACCAGTCGAAACGGCACCGCATCGTGCAGGAGGGCCTGACGAAGGTCGTCCGACACTCGCGCGCGAGCACCACCAGCGTGTTGCTGGAAACCGGCGGGCTCCCGGTCAGACGCAGGTCCCGACGGTCGCCGAGGTGGAGTGCCTGGATGGACGACGTGACCAAGACTCACGTTCTCCTAGTCGACGATCATGCCGTGCTCCGCTCGGGGCTCAGGCTGCTGCTCCAACGGCAGCCGGACATCGAAGTGGTGGGCGAGGCCGGCGATGGATCGGAAGCCGTCGACCTGGCGCGGGAGCTCGAGCCGCAGGTCATCCTTCTCGATCTGAGCATGCCCGGGCTCGACGGGCTGCAGGCATTGTCCGCCCTGCGTCGAGTCTCTCCGGAAAGCCGCATCCTGGTCCTGACGATGCACAGCGAAGGGTCCTACCTGCGGGAAGCCCTGAAAGCCGGAGCAGCGGGGTACATCCTCAAGCTGGCCACTGACACCGAGCTGATCGCTGCCATCCGGGCGGTGGCTCGTGGTGGAGTCTACGTCCATCCTGCGATGATGCGCTGTCTGCTGGAAGATCTGGCCCCCTCGGGTCCTGGCGCCGCCGGCGAAGAGGCTGCTGCCGGGTGGGCAACATTGAGCGAGCGTGAGCGCGAGGTTTTGATTCTGGTCGCTCGCGGACACACCAATGCCGAGGCGGCAGAGCAACTCTACCTGAGCGTCAAGACGGTCGAGACCTACCGCGCCCGCGGACTGGAGAAACTCGGCCTGCACAGCCGGGCTGGCTTGGTCAAGTACACCCTGGCCCACGGGCTGCTCAGCGACTGATCCCCGGCTCCCGCGAGGGCTCCGACTTGGCGCCTGTTTTTTCGGGTTTTCCCTGACGGATGGACGCCTGCAGTGTGGGGGATTCCCCGCTACCGCCCCCTGCTGTTTCGGCGAGCTTCCGACGGGTGGACGATGGAGAGGTGGGCCATCGGCGCAAGGTTTCCAGATCGGGTGATTCGTCCAGCGTTCCTGCTCCGGATCACGGCTCTGGCGCCGGATTCGGCACGCTTCATTCGCGAGCCCTCCGGCGGGCCGGGGCCCGCGCACCGAGACGGTCCAGTGCATCTTTCTGCCACCACCGGAGCACGAAGAGACTCCTCCAGGTCCGTGTGCAGGTCTGCCCCACGCAGGCGCGGAACTGCGCAGAGTCCAGGCCAGAGGCATTCCACCCCAAAGATTGGGGCGTAAGAGCCACCAGGAGACTCATGGTGATGAAGAACCAGACTCGTGAGGTCACGAGCTTCGGGTATCCCCACGCGGAGGATCCAACGATGAAAGTCTCTTCCCCGTGCCGCACCGACCTACCCAGTGAGGAACTCCCGGACGAGGTGAAGGCGGATCGGCGCGAAACACTCAAGGCCGCCCTGGCAGGACTGGCCGTGTTGGCCGCCGGGTCGGTCCATCCACTCGTCGCACGGGCGGCTCGACGAGCAGCTCGGAGCCCCGCCAAGCGGCACTACGCCATGGTCATCGACCTCAGACGCTGCATCGGGTGCCGCGGGTGCACGGTTGCCTGCAAGAGCGAGTTCGGCGATGCGATCGGGGTGTTCCGCTCGTGCGTCCAGGAACGGGATCTCGGCAAGTATCCGAAGACACGCCGTCGCTTCGTGCCGGTTCTCTGCAACCACTGCTCTGCGCCACCGTGCGTGGAGGCGTGCCCGGTCGATCCGGTCGAGGCGACCTTCGAATGGCCCGACGATTCGACGACGACGTACGAGCGCCGCGCCACCTACAAGCGCCCCGACGGCCCCGTGCTCGTGGATGAGAAGCGCTGCATCAGCTGTGGCGCATGCATCGAGGCCTGCCCGTACGGGGCGCGCTTCTACAACCCCCACGCGGAGGCAGGCGGCTCACCCGGAGAGCACGCGATCGGCAAGTGCACGCTTTGTGTGCATCGCGTCGGGGAAGGGCTGGTGCCCTCGTGCGTGCAGACCTGCCTGGGGCGGGCCCGGATCTTCGGGGATCTGAGCGACCCGGACAGCGAGGTTTCGCAACTCCTGCGCGCGAACAAGACGCGAGTGCTTCTGCCCCGGAAGGGGGCCGAGCCGAACGTCTTCTACATCGGACTCGAGGACGACGCCTACCGTTCCTACGGCGACGAGGAGGGATTCCGCGATGAGATTGGCTAGACGTGAGTTTCTCCAACTCGGAGCCGCCTCCCTGGCAGCGGGACTCGCCGCCACACGGCAGTGCCTCGCAGGCACGCCGTCTCTCGAATGGGGAGGGCGGGACTTCTCGCCGGAGAGCTTCAAAGAACGCAAAGCAGTGCCAAGCGCCTGCTGGCAATGTGTCGCCCGCGACGGAATCGTCGGCTTCGTCGAGGACGGCCGCCTGGTCAAGATCGAGGGCAACCCGCTCCTGCCGCGCACGAACGGCCGCATCTGTGCCCGCGGACAGGCGGGACATTACCAGGCCTACGATCCCGACCGCCTGCTCTATCCGATGCGCCGCGTGGGTGAGCGCGGGGGCGGGAAGTGGAAACGGGTGAGCTGGGACGAGGCCCTCGAAGAGATCGTCGCAAGGCTCCGCAGGCTGCGTGATGCGGGCCATCCCGAGCGCTTCATGTTCCACTACGGGCGCATGAAGGCCAGCTCGTCGAAGATCATCAAGTCGCACTTCCTGGCGGCCTTCGGCACCAAGACGATCGGCAACCACACGGCGATCTGCGAGGGGGGCAAGTGGACGGCCCAGGAGCTCACCTGGGGCAAGCACTACGACGTGAACGACGTGGCGCGGACCCACTTCATCCTGGTGTTCGGCTGCAACCCTCTCGAGGCGCACACCAGTCACGTGCCGCTTGCGCAGCGCATCGTCGACGCCCGTGCGCGTGGCGTTCCGATGGTGACCTTCGACGTACGCTTGAGCAACACGGCGGCGAAGTCCGACGAGTGGATCCCCATCCGTCCGGCAACCGACGGTGCCGTGGCTCTCGCAATGGCCAACGTGGTGATGGCGAAGAAGCTCTACGACCGGAGCTTCATCGAGAGGTGGACCAACGTCACCGTGGACGAGATCGAAGAACACGTGAAGCCCTACACGCCCGAGTGGGCGGAGCAGGTGAGCGGCGTGCCGGCGAGCTCGATCCACCGGATCGCGGAGCGCTACGCCAGGGCCAAACCGGGCACCATCATCTCCTACCGCGGCGCCATCGCCCACTGGAACGGTGTCCAGACCGAGCGTGCCATCCTCATGCTCGAGGCGATCTGCGGGAACATCGACGTCCCGGGTGGCCGGGTGCACGCGGTCGGGGCGAAGTGGAAGAACAGCTTCCGCACTCCCAAGGGCAAGGCCAAGAAGCTCGACATCCTGGACGGCGAGGGCATCGCCTACCCGAGCCATCATGTCTGTGAAAGCGTTATTGACCTGATCGCTGCGGGCAAGCACGGGCGGCCCGAGGTGTACATGTTCTACTGCTACAACCCGATCTACGTGAACGGCGACATCCGCAGGAACATCGAACGCCTCAAGGACGAAAGCCTGTTCCCGTTCGTCGTGGGGGTGGACGTGGCGATGGGTGAGGCGACGGCTCTGGCCGACCTCATCCTGCCCGACGCGACGTATCTGGAGCGCTGGGACTGGGAAGACATGGTCTCGATGGACATGATTCCCGAGTACTACATCCGCCAGCCGATGATCGAGCCGTTGGGGGAGGCACGTGACTTCAAGGACGTGTGCTGCGAGATGGCCAGGCGACTGGGGGGCGAGGTGGCGGCGGCCATGCCGTTTGCGTCGGCCGCGGAGTTCGTGCGCGATGCGTGTGAGCACACGCCCGGCGTCAAGGACGCCGGCGGCTTCGAGATGATGAGGAAGCGAGGAGCCTGGGTCGATCCCAAGGCCGAGCCCAAGTACCGGGCCTACGCCGAGGAGCTCGATCCGGAGAAGCTCGAGGGAGCGATCCTCGACGCGGCGGCCGGCGTCTACTGGAAGGGCAAGCCCGGCGAGAGCTACACGACCACCAAGAGCGCCTACAAGAAGTACGTGGGCCAGAAGGTGGGAGACAAGGTGTACGCCGGATTCAAGCCCGACAAGCTCAACAAGTCCGGCCTCTTCGAGATCCGCTCCAATCTTCTGGAAGCGAAGGGGTTCTCGGGGCTGCCCGACTGGAAACCCGTGCCCGACCACGAGAGCCGGGGCAAGAACGAGCTGATCCTCACCACATACAAGGTGGCCGTTCAAACCCACTCCCGTACACAGAACTGCAAGTACCTCACCGAGATCTACCACCGCAATCCGGCGTGGCTCCACCCCGAGACCGCGCGCGCGCGGGGCATTGCGGACGGGGACACGATTCGCGTCCGCTCGTCCGTGGGCGAGATCGTGACCACCGCGAAGGTGACGGAAGGTGTGCATCCGGATGTCGTGGCGATCTCCAACCACTGCGGTCACTGGGAGTACGGGCGCTGGGCCTCCGGCAAGACCTATGGGCACTCCAAGGATGACCCGGACACCGCGCGCAAGTGGTGGGACGACAACGGTGAGCATCCGAACTGGATCATCCCGAACGCGCCGGATCCGATCGCAGGACAGCAACGAGCGATGGACACCGTGGTCACCGTCGAGAAGGTCTGATCAGCACCGCCGAGGAGGCGCCGCCGCGCGCCGCGCCCTTCCGTGGGGGTGCCGCCGGCGCGCGGCGGCCTTCTGCGGGCGGCGCACTACCACGGGATCTGGAGGGGATTCGATGAGGTCGCATGAAACGGGGACGCCCGCTTCCTCCTGGCTGGCCGGCGAGCGGCGCGGAAACGCAAAGATCCTCGGCTCGACCTACGGCCTCCTGGCGCGCGTCTTCGCCTCCGAGGTCGACCCCGAACTCCTCGATTCCATGCGCAGCTCGGGGATCGCAGCATGGCTCTCCGATGCGGGAGAGCCGCTCGATCCGGGAATCCTCGAAGGTGATCGCACTCGCGCCTGCGAGACGCTGGCGGTGGAGTACACGCGGCTCTTCCTCGGACCCGGCCCGCACGTCTCGCCTCACGAGTCCGTGTGGTGTGGTGTCGCGGGCACGCCGGGGCTGCACTGGGGCGAGGAGACGGCTCGGGTCCGGCGCTTCGTTCGTGCGCTCGGCATGGAGTACCGGTCGGAGTTCCATCACCTGCCGGATCACGTGAGCGCCCAGCTCGAGCTGGCCGCCAGCCTTGCGGCGCAGGAGGAGGCCGCCCTCGGCGATGGCAAGGTCGAGGACGCGGATCGATTCCGCGAGATCCGGCTGCGCTTTCTGCGGGAGCATCTCGGGAATTGGGTGGGGCGCTTCGCGGAGGAGGTCGAGGTCGCTCAGAACTTCGGGTTCTATGGCCCGTTCGCTCGGCTCGCGGAAGCGCTCGTCCGGACCGAGCTCGACCAGGAGGTGCGGAAGAGATGAAGGACCTCCGCCGCGTGACCCCGAGGTTCCTGGGCGAGAGCGGTCCGGTCGTGTGACGCAGATCCCACTGGGCCCCGGACTCACGGACGACGAGCTCGGCGAAGACGCCACTCGTCAGGCAAAGGGAGGCAGCGATGAGTCGGTTGGTCGGGCGAATCCTGGGACTGGCGGTGGCGTTGGCGCTCGCCAGCAGTCGAATGGCGTTCGGCGAGGTGGAGATCCAGTCCAAGGCTGTGAAGATCAAGCTCACCGGTAGGGAGCACACGCAGTTCAACACCACTTCGGTCGAAGGCCAGCTCGGGTCCGAGTTCCTGATCCGACGTGCGCGCATCACCGCCGAGGTGAAGCTGAACGATCTGGTCAGCGGCAAGGTGCAGCCGGACTTCGGTTCGGGAAAGATCTCGCTCAAGGACGCCTACATGAAGCTGCACTTCAGCCCGAACTTTCAGATCATCACCGGCCAGTTCAAGCGCCCGTTCGATCTGTTCGAACTCACGTCTTCCACCCGGATCCTGGTGGTCGAGCGAGCCGGCAAGATTCGCGGCGCTTCGGGCTTCCACTCGTTCTCGTCGCTGACCGAGGGTCTGCGCTACTCGGACCGCGACGTCGGTGCCAAAGCCACGATCCAGGCTTCCAACAAGAGATTCCGTCTGGATGTCGCGGTGACCAACGGCCAGGGCGCCAACAAGGTCCCGTCGAAGCTCGCAGCGGACAACCTGGCGCGCATCGGCGAGAAGCAGTACACGGCGCGCGCCAGCGTGAAACCCCTGGAGGCGCGGGATCTGAGGATTGCCGGCGGGTTCACCGCACTTCCCATTGCGCAGCCGGATACGGCGGTGACGAGCGTGGCGGATCTGGACGTCGAGTACTCGACCGCCTTCGAGGCCGCCGCCGAGTGGGGCAACTTCAAGAAGGGCCTGCACGTCCAGGCGGGCTTCGTGATCGGTGACAACTGGAGGAGCAGTGCCGTGGAACCGCCCACGTTCACTGCCGTGCAGGGGATCCTGACGTACAAGCACCTCCTCACCGGACAGAGCACGGTCACGGCGGTGGAGCCGCTCTTGCGTGTCAGCTGGGCGGACCCGGACACCGACGCGGCGAGCGATGCGGGTCTTCTGCTGACGCCCGGGGTCCAAGCATTCTTCATCGGCCGCAACAAGGTGTCGGTGAACGCCGACATCTTCATCCCCGAGTCGGACGACCTGGATACGGAGACGTCGATCAAGGCCCAGATGTACGTGCACTTCTAGGCCGAACTCGCACCGCAGCCGTGAATGGTTCGGAGGCTCGGCGCTTTCGGAGCATCGATCCGCTGCCTGCGATCGCGCGGGCCGTGTTGCGCCACCACCTGACACCATCTCGTCACCGACATCGGGGACGCCGGCCCGGACCGTGAATGGGACCGCACTTCGGCAGGGAGAGACACGGTGCGACGTCTTCCAGCACGCTTCCTGCAGCGTTCATCGGCTCCGCGTGTTCACGCCGGAAGGGCCCTGACGCCCCTGGCCGCTGCCCTCGGCGCATGGCTGGCGGGTGTTCTCGTGGTTCCCCCGGGCGCCGCGGGAGCGGACCTGCCACGCGTGGAGATCGGAGGGCAATACCGGATTCTCTACAACTCGAGCAACTTCGGCTTCCATCAGGAAGGCTTCGGCCAGGACGAGAGGAACCGTTCGTTCTGGAACCAGCGTTTCCGCACCTGGCTCGATGTCCAGGCGGATGAGCGAACCTCGGCATACCTGCAGCTCGAGGTCGGTCATCTGCAGTGGGGTGACGGCGAGTTCCCGAAGACCTATCAGTCGGATCGAATCGGAATCGAGACCCGACGGGCGTTCATCGTCTACCAGTGGAACGGGGCCCGGGTCGAGGCCGGGATTCTCGGCTTCTCCGATGGTTTCGGCGGGATTCTGGCGAGTGCCGACTGGGACTTCAGCACCGGCGGGGTTCTGGCATCGTGGACGAGGCCGTCTGTTCGTCTGCGGGGCGGTTTCCTGAAGCTGCAGGAGGACGACCCGCGCCGCGCCGACGACAACATCTATGTCCTCGATGGCGTGTTCGACCTCGGGGGCAACGAGATGGGCGTGCATGTCTATCTCAAGGACGCGAATGTCGAAAGCGAGGTCCGGAGCTTCTGGGCAGGAGCACACGTGCGTCGAGAAACCGTGGGGATCGAGTTCAACGGCTTCGGAATCCTGAACAGGAACACGCTGGTGAGCGGCGACCAGGTCTCCACGCATGGCGCGCTCAAGATCGAGGCGGCCAGCGAAATCGTCGCCGGCATCGATCTGGCGATCCAGGTGCTCGTCTCGACCGGTGATTCGGACTCCACCGCAACCGGTCTGCGTGGCTTCCAGACCGTCGCGCAGTCGCTGGGTGACGGTCTCGGCGCCCAGAGCTATTGGAGCTACGTGGGGCTGATGAGCCCCAGGGGATCCTCGGACGTCAATGACCTGGGGATCAGCATCCAGAACCGGGGCGCCGGCCTCACGGCGATCCAGGGGAGAATCGAGCTTCCGGTCTCCAGCTGGTTCGGCATCTACGGCGCCGCCGGGTTTCAGCGTGCCACCGACGCGCCGCCCCCACGCGGCCCGGTCCTGGGCACCGAGTTGCTGGCCGAGGGTCTCTTCACGCTCAGCCAGCACTTGACCCTGGAGGTGGGGGCATCCGTCGGCTTCCTGGGAGACTACTACGAGCTGCCGGGACGTCCGGAACCGGACGACCTCTACGAGTTCTTTTCGCGCTTCCAGCTCGAGTTCTGAATCGTCTACTCGGGGGCCTCGCCCGGCCTCGCCCCCGTGTGGCTGCATCGCTTCGACGAGCGAGAGACAGAAGACGGTGTCGGGGGCGAGCTGGCCTGGGCGGCGGCGGCGGCGGGGGCGGGCGGGGCGCCCCGGTTCGGCGCCCGGCGCGCCGCGCGGGCGGCGTGCACGCTCGCGTCGTGAGGCTTCTCGAGTCTGGGAAGCTCGTCCTGGTTCAGCGTCTCCTTCTCGAGGAGGTCGCCGGCGCCTCGGTCGAGTGCGCCGCGGTTGTCCTCGAGGATCGTGCGTGCGACCCCGGAGGCCGCATCCAGGATGGCGCGCACGGCGCAGTCGATCTCGCGTGCCGTCTCCTCGCTGAACTTGCGCCCGCGGGGCAGCATGGGCACGCCGTGCAGGAACGGGGACACGTCCTCCTCGTAGGTGGCCAGACCGAGCTTCTCGTACATGCCGTAGCGCGTCACCATGCTGCGGGCGATGTCCGTGGCCTTGGCGAGGTCGTCGGCGGCGCCCGTGGAGATGTCGTCGAAGACGAGCGTCTCGGCCATGCGGCCGCCCAGAAGCACCGCCATCTTGTTCTCGAGCTCCTCGCGTGACATGAGGTAGCGGTCCTCCGTCGGGCGCTGGATCGTGTATCCGAGCGCGCTGATGCCGCGCGGGATGATGGACACCTTGTGCACCGGGTCGCTGCCCGGAAGAGCCATGGCGACGAGCGTGTGTCCCATCTCGTGGTAGGCGACGCGTTCGCGCTCGCGCGGGTTGAGCAGCCGGTTCTTCTTCTCGAGACCGGCGACGATGCGTTCGACCGCCCGGGTGAAGTCGTCCATGGTGATGGCGTCGGCGTTGCGCCGGGTGGCCAGCAGGGCGGCCTCGTTGACCAGATTGGCCAGGTCGGCGCCGGTGAAGCCGGGCGTGAGCGCCGCGATCTGCTCGCGAGCCACGTCCGAGCCCACCTTCATGTTCTTCATGTGGACGTCGAGGATCGCCACGCGCCCCGTCTTGTCCGGGCGGTCGACGAGCACCTGGCGGTCGAAGCGACCGGCGCGCAGGAGCGCCGGATCGAGCACCTCGGGGCGGTTCGTCGAGCCCAGGATCAACATGCCTTGGCGTGGATCGAAGCCGTCCATCTCGACGAGAAGCTGATTGAGCGTCTGTTCCTTCTCGTCGTGCCCGCCGCCGAAGTGCCCGAGGCCGCGGGCGCGGCCCAGGGCGTCCAGCTCGTCGATGAAGATGATGGAGGGAGCGCGCTGCATCGCCTGCTCGAACAGATCGCGCACGCGCGCGGCGCCCACGCCGACGAACATCTCCACGAACTCCGAGCCGCTGATCGAGAAGAACGGCACGGCCGCCTCGCCGGCCGTGGCACGCGCCAGCAACGTCTTGCCGGTTCCCGGTGGGCCGACCAGCAGGATTCCCTTCGGCAGCCGCCCGCCCAGCCGGCCGTAACGGCGCGGATCGCGCAGGAACTCGACGATCTCGCGCAGCTCTTCCTTGGCCTCGTCCACGCCGGCCACGTCGGCGAACGTGACCTTGGTCTCGTCCTCCACGTAGACCTTGGCCTTGCTCTTGCCGATCGACATGAAGCCGCCGCCCAGGCCGCCCGACTTCTGCACCACGCGGCGGATGATGAACATCCAGATGGCGACGAAGAGGAGCACCGGCAGCACCCAGGAGAGGAGGTCGCGCACCCAGGTGCTTTCGAGGACGCCCGTGAACTCTACGTCCTGGGCCGCCAGCTTGTCCGCCAGCTCGGGCTCGACGCGCACCGTGACGAAGCGTTTGCTGGCGCCTTCCGGAGGGCTCCTCAGCGTGCCCCGGATGTGCGTATTCGTGATGCTGATCTCATCGATCTGGCCCTCCTCGAGATAGGTCTGGAACTGGCTGTAGGGGATCTGGTCGACGCGCCGGAACTGCACGAAGAGGTTCTGGAGAATCACGATGCCCCAGATCGCGACGATCACGTACATGAGGTGGAACCTCTTCTTGCGGTCCATGGCTTCCGTCTCCCGTCTTTGCTGGTATTCTACTCCGCCGGGGGGGACCCACAAGAGCGCACACGGACGGCCTGCGCGACTGCACGCAGGCGGCCTTGGATTACGGCGCCCGGGGGGCCGCGGGACTGCACGCGACGGGCTGCGGGACTGCCCGGGACGGGGTCGACCCGGCGTGCCAGGCGGCCTTGGCAGCGTCGTGGGCAACGGGGCTGGGCGCGCGTCGGCCAGCGGCCCGGCACGCCCCCGGCCGACAAGCCGGGCCAGCGAGCCGGCTGCAGGCCCTGGAGGCGTGCGTCGTGGCCAGCGCTCAGTGACCCCCCGTTCGAGCCCCCGAGTGGCTCTCGCGTCCTGGAGTGTGTCATGGCTTCCAGCGGTCGAATCCAGTCCGGAGTCCTCCTAGGCCTCGGGATCGTCTTCCTGTGTCGAGGTGCGGCGGCTGGGGGGACCGTGCCGTCCCCGCAGGAGATCCTT
>JBHHXQ010000033.1:0-14407 GCA_046757105.1 Candidatus Krumholzibacteriia bacterium | reverse complement strand
GTACGAGTATCGCATCTACGGCGTAGATGCAAACCGCTCGATGCTCGTCAACCCATTCGTCCTCTATCCAATGTTTGGCCCGAGCGATCGATGGTACTCCGGTTGTGCGGCACCGGCGACGCACGGCACGGTCGTGGATTCGGGTTGGACCGTGGGCATCATGCCCTGCGAGGGAACCTGCTATCCCGGGGTGTACGTCGAGCAGGGTGCCGAGGCGCTGCGACCGTTCGTGGGCCGCGACGTCCTGGTCTACGGGCGCTTCGGCTGGTCGATCGAAGGCTTCGGGATCGACCTCGACAGTTTCCAGCTGGTGTCCTGCACCGTCACCGTCGAAGGTTCCACCTGGGGGAGTATCAAGTCGTTGTACAAGTGAGCGTCAATCAACGCGCGGCCTAAGGTCCGAGGAGGGCCGAGGGAAACGGGAGGTGCTTCTCATGACCAAATACCTGGTGCACGCTCTCGCCATAGTGTTCGGATGCACCGGTGTCGCCCGAGCCGAGCCCGCGCCACTCTCGATCACCGTATCGCCGTTGGGTGATTGCACGTGCCAGCCCTACGTGTTCGGCGTGTGGCACCCGGCCTGGTCGCCCGACGGGGCCTACCTGGCCATGGCAGGTGGCAACGCGTACCCACCCTCCTACTTGTACTGGGGCTATGTGTTCGTCGTGCCCGTGGGCGGCGGCCCGGACGAGTGCGCCTACGGCGACCACGTGTTCGTCGAGTACCCGGCCTGGGCCCCCGACTCGCGCCGGGTCGTCTTCGCGGACGGGCTCGGCCTGCGCATCCTAGACTGCGACGGCAACGATCCTCCGGCGCAGCTGTTGGAGGGCTGGGCCCGGCATCCCGCATGGTCGCCGGACGGATCAACGATCGCCTTCGAATCCAGCGGCAACGTCTGGCTCGTGTCGGCGTCCGGGGGAGTGCCGGCGCAGCTCACGACGCAAGGTGGATACTCGCCCAAGTGGTCTCCCGACGGCACGCGCATCGCATACCAGGCGGGCGGCTCGATCTGGATCATTCCCGTCGCGGGCGGCGGGCCGCGGCGCCTCACCGAGGGTACCGACCCGGCGTGGTCGCCTGACGGCATTTGGATCGCCTTCGCGTCGGATCGCGGCGGCAACAGTGACATCTGGGTGATCGCCACGACCGGCGGCACCGCCGTGCGCGTGACAAGCGCCCCTGAAGCCGAGTCTGATCCCACGTGGGCGCCGGACCAGCGACGCCTGGCCTACACCGCAGTGCAGGGTGAGTGCTCCTGCGTGTACATCGCCTCGGATCTCCCGCCAGATTGGACCGTCCCCGTCTCCTCGACCTCATGGGGCCACGTGAAGACGCTCTACAAGTAGCACCGCGCCGTCCGCGTACCGGCCGTACATACGTCCCGTACCGGAGCCGATGATCACGCTGCTGTTGTCGAGCATGCAGCGACCCAGACGAACTGCCGGTCCCTGATTCGGATGCACGCCGTGGTGCGACGCGATCTCGTGGATCGACTTCAAACCCTGGATCGCCTCAAGCGTGATCTTCGCCTTGAACTTCGGTGTGAACCGCCTGGGGCCGGCGATTGGCGCACCGATCTCGATCCCACCTCCGACGTCGGAAGCCCCCTCGCCGAAGCGGTCGGGATGGAACTCCCCTTCGAGATCGCCACACACGTGGAACGCAGAGCGGCTCGCTACGACGGTGTCAGCGTCATCACCGAAGAAACGAGGCGCGCCGACAAGATGCGCGAGCCGCTTGCCCGCAATCGGACCAAGTTCATGAAGGACCTGGTGCTCATCATTACTTGCACGGAGAACATGCGATATTCGTTCAATCCCCGAACTGCGGAGTCGCTCGGAGATCTCGGAACCGCCTACGCAACGACTCAGGTGCGGGACGTCTGGGGAATCCTGGAGGTTTCGGACCGTGCCTTGCTGGTCCGTGAGGAAAGAGGGCACATGGCCGAGGTTCGCGTTCCCGTTCCCAGTGACACATCCGGTCAGACAATCTCGGCCCAGGATGGACTCTGCAGCTGAATGCGGGCTGGAAGATCGTCGCGGGGCAACGCGCGGGTGACTTCACGGTGACGCAGTGAAGAGTAGGCGGCCGTTGGCAAGAGGCGCTTGACGACGCAGCCGTCGCCAAGCGCCTCTTGCCATCTCATCCCTCCAGCACATAGACCGGATCCACATCGACCGGAATGCTCTCGAGTCGCTCGAAGGCCCTTCGCATCGGCGCGGAAACCTTCCCGTACTTGTCCAGGAATGCCTTGGCGCCGTCGTAGTCTCCCAGCGCTTGGATCATCAGTAGGTCGTGCGACAAGGCCTTCAGTCCATCGCGGAACTTTCCAGCAATCGGTCGGAAACGCCCGTCTTCGGTGGCCTCCACCGCGCCGTATTCCAGAAGATAGTTGATCTGCATGACCACGCCCTGGCCATGTGCAGAGCCGGTGCCGAAGCGCGCGCTGCGGAAGAAACCAGCAAGCATCGTCCACGACAGGTTCTTCACCACCGCCTCGTCGACGATCCCCTTGTCGGCAAGCGCGTATAGGTTGTAGGCGCCGACGACATCGGCTTTGGCTTCCTCAAATGTCGAGTAGAGCTCCTTGAGCTCCAACCGCACTTCGGTCTCTTGGCCATTCCTCACGATCTTCCCCGGCCCCAGACCGTGCGCCAGCTCGTGCAGAAGCACCTCGCTGAAGTAGGCGTCGAAAACGACGCGATCAGACGCGCCAGCGGCCAGAACGACTGTGGCAATGGGCTTGAGGATGGCTTCGTACTTGGCCCGAAGGATGTTCTTCAACATCACCTTCTTGCTGCCCTTGATCTCGCGTACCCGCTCGTCGTTCGGTAGATTGAAGGCGATCGTCTGTACGCCGGCACGTGTGTCCCCTGCAGTGTAAACCTCGTCCGCGACCCGAATCGGTGATTCGGTGCCGCGGTTGAGGTTCTTGTGCTCGTCGGGAATGGGGAGGTTGCGCTCCAACCACGGAAGCTCGCTCTTGTACTTGGCCAAGGCTGCCGAGTCGTCCGGATCGACGACACAGATGAAGGTCTCGAAGGACGCCTTGTAGCCGAAGAGCTGATCCTCGTAGGTCTCGTAGGGGCCGATGACGATCTCGAGGTCGCCAGCGAGGTCCATCCAATCCATGTCCGACTGGAAGTAGTCGTCGGTGAAGAGGGCTTCGGCACGCGAGCGCAGGAATTTGGCCAGTGTGGCGTCTGTGGTCGCATCGGCTGCGGCTCGCATCTCGCGGGCGACCTGCTGCAGATGCGTCTCGAAGAAGTCGCTGTATGGGATTGCCACCAGCTTGCCGCCGTCGCGGCGGATCATGGTGTGCAGCGATGTGAAAGCTTCACGATCGCCGGGGTGCGCCTCGAGCCAGGCTTCGAACTCCTCCTTGGTCATGTCCTCGGGGTAGAAGCCAGCACCATCGGGATGAATCTGATCGCCGATGAAGGGTTCGAAATCATCCTCGAGGCGATCCCAGAAACCATAGTTGATCCGATAGTAGTCCTTGACGGCCTGAGCGTGCGGGCCGTCGTAGCGAGCAATCTTCTCGGCGGCCTCCGGGTTTCCCTTCCAGGCCTGCACCTTGAACATGGCGTCGATATGGTGTGCGGCGTTGACTAGGTGCTGGAGTGCCATCTTGTCGCCCGCAGACAGGTGGTCGAGCTTCGCCGAGAGCTGGTATGGGGTGAACTGGGCGCGCCGGGCTTCGATGTCGGCTGTCACCTTCAGCTCGTGGTCATCCGCCCACACGAGCGTCGAGGCTCCCAGCGAGATCCATGCGCAGGCGAGAACGAGTAGAAGCATGATTTGACGGCGTTTCATCGAGTCCTCCTTGGACCGGCTTCCTCCGGCCGGGGTGCGCGACAGGAGGCGGATGTGGAACACCCGGACCACTCCATCCGAGTCGATCTGCAACGAATCTCGCGATGGATGACAACCTTTCGAGGGCCGGGTGGTGCCCGTGGAGCAGGTTGCTTGCTCAAACCCGTCGAGGATTGTAATCGAACCCGCACGGATGCACGAGGGGTGACGCCAGCCGACACCCGTTCGAGCTCTCAAGACGTTGCGCTGCAGTCGCTTGCGACGCCCCTATGGGCCACGCTCGAGGCTCTTGACACGAACCCACACCGGTGACGAGATGAGCGCATTGCCGACAAAGCACTTGCGACACGAGTAAGAAGATGATCGATCTGGATGCCCCGTCTCTACCGGCATGGCGATCGTCTCGGTGCCTGGCCTGGGGCTGGTGTCCGGCTCCGCGCCCGATGCTGGAGATGGGCGTCACGCCCGGATGGCGTCGCGGCGTTGGCGCGGCCTCCCGCCGGCAAGACTTGCGCGGCACTGTCGAATCCTCGACAGAAGCGCCGGGAGCCCCGTTCGCGGGCAGGCGGAGCCTTCGAGCATGTCATCCGATCCCAAGGAGTTCGGCGCGATTCGATCCGAGGGCGACGCGAGGCGGGTCGGGCACGGTGAATGCGTGACACCCAGCACGGTCGCACTTCCGAAGCGTATCCGAGTCAACGTCCGTAGCGGCCCTGAAGTCGAGGAGTCTCGGTCATGTCGCTCAGAAACCCGGTTCAGCTCGCGGCAGCATTGCTGCTCTTGGCACCCGTTCCCGCCTGGGCCACACTGGTCGTGTGTGAGCCTCAGGGTGGGGCCAACCCGAACCATCCGAACGTCTACTGGTACGACGTCACTCCGGACCCCGGTGAATCGATCGTCGATTTCCACGTCCAAGTGGGGGACGGCGAACCCAAGAACTATGTCGCGGGGAGCTTCGTCCTTCCCCAAGGCTGGACGTTCGGGCCGGCACCGCACCGGCACGAGGGCCGCCTCGAAATATGATTCTGGAAGATCCCCGGGGGACCCGGGGCGCCGCTGCCCGTGGGGCAGACCTTCCGTTTCCAGTTCAGCAACACCAGCGCAAGTTCGGGCTGGTTCCACTGGCTGTCCACCAACGAGGTGGGCGGTGAGGTCGAGAACCAGATACTGCCGGATTCCGGGTACTGCGTCTACCCGGGTGACCCGCATCCCGACTCCACGCACGTCGACAAGTCGGAGAACCACCACCCGGACAGCTTGAACGCACGGCCCGACGGGCTCGGCTACCGCATTCATGCCCCGGGAGGTTCCGAGAGCGGCGTCTGCAACTGGCCGCGTTCCGAACGCTTCTGGCTCGGCAAGCATCTCGGCTTCGAATCCATTCAGATACCTGGATCAGGCCACTCCGGTGGAGTGGTCGTCACCAACCATGGCAGCGAACCGGAGACGGGTGGGGTTCTGCAGGTGTTGTACGGAGACCCGTTCCTCGTCCGGCGATGGGTGCCACAGAACCCGGGCTCGTTCGGTGCAGCCACCCAAGTGATCGGCTCGGGGATGATGCTCTTCGGCGTGCAGACCGGAATCTCGATTCCGCCTTCGGACAGCGTCTTCGCCGGCCCGTTCACGTACACACCGCCCGCGAGCGGGAACGGCTTTGGCGAGCCCTTCTGGAGCCTCGCCGCGGTCTACGAGGCTCCGGGGGACGGTGTGGACAACGGCTGGCCGTCCGCGGACAACGCCTTCGCATTGCGCAATCTCTGGCGGGTGAACGGGAGTCCCGGGCAACCGCTGGTGGCCCACGTCGTGGCGTCGAACCCCGACGTCGTGTCGCGAACCGCGGTGGTCACAATCGACGCGAGCGAGGCGCCCCCGGACTGGTCGATCAGTCTCGACCCGCCGGCCGGGACGCCTCTCAGCATCGGACCGGGAGGTGCGATTCCCATCGAGGTGACCATTCAACCTACGGCGTCCGACACGTTCGGCGCGGTCCACATCGTGCAGGACTTCGTCGACGGCCTCCCCGCGTTCGAGTGTCCGGCGTTTCTCGGCGGAGCGACGTTCCAGGTCGCGGTGCCGGTGATCTCGGCGGCCGGCGATCATGAAGACGCGATCCTGTGGCTGGAGCCCGCGAACCCCAACCCGTTCAGGGAAACCCTGACCCTGTCCTACCGGGCCAGCGGCCGCAGCGTCCTGGTCGCCGTGTACGACGTCCGCGGGCGCCTCGTCCGCACTCTGTTCGAAGGCGAGACGGAGGGACTGCGGACCGCGTTCTGGGACGGCAGAAGCGACATCGGCGGCGTCGTTCCAAGCGGCGTCTACTTCCTGCGGCTGCAATCGCCGCACGGCACGCTCACGAGGAGGCTGATCCGCCTGCGGTAGAGACGCGATGGCCCCTACCTGCAGGACAGCTTCTTCGGGCCGCTCCAGGTGATGTGTTCGACGGCAGTTGGGCTGCAGTCGACGCAGATCGCGCCCGGAGTCTGCCCCGGCTCCGGAGCATGCCGGAGCCGCGGGCGCAGGGTATCCATGGGCTTTGAGTACCTCCTGGGTAGATTGAGTCCGCGATTCCGGCTCTGCGGGGGCAAACAGCCGGACCGCATCGATCGCGGCGCCGTCCCGGAACGTGGGGGGCACACCCGAGCGCGGAACAACGTTGTAGCCAGGCATCCCGTCCGAGGATTAAACTCTCCCAGGATGGGGGAGCGCTTCCTCGGCCTCCCCCATTCTTCCTTGCAGCTCCAGCACAGCCCCGGGAGAAGCCGTCCATGAGACCTCACCTCGCTGCACAGCTCATCGCATGCCTTCTGTGTGCCGCGGCGCTGCCGCGATCGTACGCCGCCGGCCCGGATCGGATCTGGATCTCCACGCTCGAGGACGGCAGGACCCTCCAGGACGCCTGGGACGCGGGTGCCCAGGTGCTCGACCGCTTCCCCGACGCCCTGATCCTCGGGGATGCAGCTTCGGCACGAGCTCTCCGGTCGGCCGGGTTCCGGGTCGAGGGACCGATCGAGCTGACCCCCGGCAGGACGGTTCTGCTGGCGCGCGCCGACGCGGACGCCGTGCTGGACGAGACGGATCGGGACGCGTGGAACGAGCTGGGTGTGAAGATCGTGTGGCAGGGCGGACGGAACCTGATCACGGAATCGACCGGCCCCCTCCCGCACGCCGCGACGCGCGTGCACCTGCACTCGAAGGTTCTGCGCCAGACGCCCGTGCGGCGACCGAGCGTGCGCGACCCGAGGATCGTCGAATCGGACGCAGGCGTTGCAATCCCGCCGAAGCCACAGGCGACCACGTTCGCCCCCGTCATCCAGGAGATGGTGGACCAGGTCGACGCGGCGACCTTCATGCAGTGGATCGGGAACCTCGCCGGCGCCAACCAGGTCATCATCGGCGGCAACCCGGTCACCTTCTCGACGCGTTTCACGTCGACCGCGCAGTGTGACTCGGCGGAGCAGTACGTCTACGAGCAGTTCCAGGCCTTGGGCTACACGGACGTGCAGTACGATCCATTCTCCTTCTCGGGGACGAATGCCCGCAACGTGGTGGCAACGCTCCCGGGTGTCGAGACGCCCGAGCGCGTCTACATCATCGGCGGCCACCTGGACTCCATCTCGCCGCAGGCGGCCACGCTCGCCCCCGGCGCGAACGACAATGCCAGCGCCATATCCGCGGTGCTCATTCTCGCCGACATCCTCAAGAACTACCAGTTCCGTTCGACGATCAAGTTCATTGCGTTCACGGGCGAAGAGCAGGGGCTCTACGGCTCGGCGCACTTTGCAGCGGATGCGGCGGCAAACGGCGATTCCATCATGGGCGTGGTCATTTGCGACATGATCGCCTGGTACGACAACCAGTACCAGATCGACATCGAGGGCGAAACCGCGTGGCTCTGACTCATGCAGATCATGGACGACGCGTGCACCCAGTACACCACGCTGCAGACCGTGCTCCAGTTCTTCAGCTTCGGCTCGGACCACGTGCCGTTCCAGAACGAGGGGTTCCCTGCGTTTCTCGCCATCGAGAGCGAGTACAGCTCGTACCCCTGCTACCACCAGACGTGCGACACGACAGGGAACAACGACGCCGCCTTCGGAGTCGAGGTGACGCGCGCGTGCCTGGCGACGATCGCACATCTCGCCGAGCCGCTCGGGCTGTCGATCGCCCACACACCGCTGCCGAGCACCGAGGACCAGATCGGCCCGTACGAGGTGATCGTGCAGGTCACGGGGATCGACCCGCTCGTCCCCGATTCGCTCCTTCTGCACTACTCGACCGGCGGGCCGTACGTGGAGCTGCAGATGGCCTCCACCGGATCGCCCGGCGAGTACAATGGTTTCATTCCGGGGCAGCCGGGGAACACCACCGTTTCGTACTACATCACCGCCGCCGACAGCGCCGGTCGAAGCGCGGCCAGCCCTGCGGACGCGCCCGCGACCGTGCACCAGTTCCTGGTCGGCACGCGTCAGACCGTCTTCCTGGATACCCTCGAGGACGGTGCGCCGGGATGGACGCACGGCGGAACCAACGACGACTGGGAGCTCGGCCCGCCGCAGGGGCTGGCCGAGGATCCCGCCAGTGCCTTCTCCGGCGCCAACGTCTGGGGCAACGACCTGAGCGGCCTCGGCCCGAACTCCGGCAAGTACGAGAACTACTCGGACACCTGGCTCGAGTCACCCGCGGTGAGCTGCTCGGCCTACACGAGCGTCGTCCTCTCGTTCCAGAGGTGGCTCTCCGTGGAGAAGTCGAACAACGGCCAGTGGGACTGGGCGCGCGTGTCCGTGAACGGTACGACGGTCTGGGAGAGCCCCTCGAGCACGCACCTGATCGACACCCAGTGGACCTACCAGGAAATCGACATCTCGTCGCTGGCCGACAACAACGAGACGGTGAAGGTTCGCTTCGAGCTGCACTCGGACGTGTCGTTCACATTCGGAGGCTGGAACCTGGACGATGTGCGGATCACCGGCATCGGTCCCTCGACGTCCACGTCGGTGGCCCAGACTGTGCTTCCCGCACGCGTCGTCCTGCATCCCAACATCCCGAACCCCTACAACCCGTCCACCACACTCCGCTTCGACCTTCCTGCCCGCGGCTTCGTCGACTTGTCGATCTACGACGTCTCGGGACGGCTCGTGCGCACGCTCGTCCGCACGACCCTCGACCCCGGCTCGCACGAGGTCGTCTGGGACGGCCGCGGGAACGGCGGCGAGCCGAGCGCCTCCGGCGTCTACCTCTACCGTCTCGTGACCGCCGGCGACGCCCACGCACGCAAGATGGTGCTGCTGCGCTGATTCGCAGCCCCTGTGAACGCCGCGGCCCGAGTCGGTGGCGCGCCCCACGCTTGCTCGCGAACGCGCTCGCAACCCCCGACCCAGCGCTCGGCCGCATCGCCCGCGAAGCAGGTTCTGCCCTCCGGTGGACGGGCTGCGGACCACCGGTCGGCCGTCCGGGTGGAGATCCTTGTACACCGCGATGCCCGTTGCGATAAGCTGGAAATCCAGCGAGCGGAGGTGATGCATGGCGGGTTTGGCCGGTACTCGGATGCTGCACTACCATGTCCTCCACGAGCTCGGGGCGGGTGGCATGGGAGAGGTCTATCTCGCGCAGGACGAGAAGCTCGGCCGCGCCGTTGCCCTCAAGGTCCTGCCTGCGGATCTGTCGCGAGATACCGTGCGTCTCGAACGCTTCGAACTCGAGGCGAGGGCGATTGCCGCGCTCAACCATCCCAACGTCGTCACGATCCATTCCATCGAAGAGGCGAACGGAGTCCATTTCATCACGCTCGAGTGGATCGAGGGCGAGACCCTCGGAGAACGGATTCCCGAAGGCGGGCTGGCTCTGGGGGAGTTCTTCGACATCGCGGTTCCCCTCTGCGATGCGGTGAGCGCCGCACACCAGCATGGGATCACGCACGGCGACCTCAAGCCCTCCAACGTCATGATGACCCGGGAAGGAAGGGTCAAGATCCTGGACTTCGGTCTGGCACGGCTGCATGGCGAAGGTGCACTGCCCTGCGGCGACGAAGAGACGACGGCTGCGATCCAGGCCGAGCACGCCGGCGTGTTCGGCACGGTGCCCTACATGTCCCCGGAGCACGTCCAGGGGCGACCGGTCGACCATTGCTCGGACATCTTCTCGCTCGGAATTGTTCTCTACGAGATGGTGACGGGGCGGCGCCCCTTCCAGGGAGGGGTGCCCGCCGAGCTCTTTGCTTCGATTCTGCGAGACGCACCGATCTCGGTGGCGGAGCTCAGGCCCGACCTGCCTCACCACATGGGGCGGATCATTCGACGCTGCCTGGAGAAGGACCCGCAGCGGCGCTGTCAGACGGCACTCGATCTGCGGAACGAGCTCGAGGATCTGCGGCGGGAACTCGATACTGGCGCGTCGCAGCCCGGATCCTCCGGTGTGCACGACTCGGAGGTGCTCCCCGTTCGCCGGAAGAATCCGCTGCGGGATCCACGACTCGGAGGGTCGAGCGCAGCCACCGGAGTCTTCGACAGACCCGCGGTGGCGGTGTTGCCGTTCACGAACATGAGCGGCGAACAGCAGCAGGAGTACTTCGTGGACGGCATCACCGAGGACATCGTCACCTCGCTGTCGTACTGGCGGTGGTTTCCGGTGATCGCGCGGAACTCCACGCTCGTCTACAAGGACAAGCCCGTGAACGTGAGCCAGGTGGGCGAGGAGCTCGGAGCGCGGTATGTGCTGGGGGGAAGCGTGCGCAAGGCCGGCGGCCGGGTGCGGGTCACCGCTCAGTTGGCGGATGCGGCGACGGGCCACCACATCTGGGCGGAGCGCTACGACCGTGACCTGAGCGACATCTTCGCCCTCCAGGACGAAATCAGCGAGCGGATCGTCACCAGCATCGAACCCGAGCTCCATCGCGCCGAGCAGCAGCGCGCCCTGCGCAAGAAGCCCGAGAACCTGGACGCATGGGACTACTGTCTTCGCGCTCTGTCCCACCAGCACAAGCACACCCAGAAGGACCTCGAGGAGGCGCTGCGTCTCCTGCGTAGGGCCATCGAGCTGGAACCGGGTTCCAGCCAAGCGCTGTCACTCCTGGCCTATTGCCACTACAAGATGGCGATGGCCGGGTGGTCCGAAGATCGGGGGCGGTCTTTCGAAGAGGTTTTTCGGACGGCGAAGCAGGCGGTAGCCTCGGATGACGAGGATTGGCTCGCGCACACGTTGAAGGGCGCGGGGTATCTCTGGACGCTGCGCGAGCACGACCTGGCAGTGAACGAGATGGAGCGAGCCATCGCCCTGAATCCGAGCGCGGCGACAGGCTACCACTTCATGGCTTGCTTCCTGGAGTTCTCGGGTCGATCGGCGGAGGCCATTCCCCAGCTGCACACCGTTCTGCGCCTCGACCCGCGCTACCAGTTGACCTCCAGCGCGCTGGCCGACCTGGCGCTCTCGCACCTGATGCTGAGGGAGTTCGAGGAAAGCACGGCGTTCGCGGAGAAGGCGATTCGGGCGCTGCCCGGGAACGTTCGGGCATATCAGAGGCTCGCGTCGTGCCTCGGCCATCTCGGCCGGGAAAAAGAAGCGCGGGCCACGATGGCCAAGCTGCTGCAGCGCCAACCCGATCTGTCGGTGGCGTACATCGAGGCCACCTACCCGTACAAGAACCCGGAGCATCGCGAGTTCCTTCTCGCCGGCCTGTACGAGGCGGGCCTCCCCCGGTGAGCCTCGCGTCGCGGCGCCCGACGAGCCGAGACCCCGCCAGCTCCCAAGCGCGCCGAGCACCCCGGTGGGCTCGCGAAGGTCCCCCCCGGAGCCGCGCTGGCCGGCACGGCTGGGCTGGGAGCGCGCCGGCGGGGACCACACCGCCAGAAGCGCAAGACGTGAAAGACCAAGACATTACCCATGCCCGCACGGTTGCACGGAGAGCGATCGTCAGGCTTGTTCTTGCCGTCCCGTGTCATATGGCAGGCTCACCCAGCTCACTCATGGACACAGGCGGTCGCACCATCCGATGACGAAGGCTCGCCGATGAAACGTCAGGAACTGGAGGCCGCGCTCGAGCGGCATCACGGCGAGTGCTTCGGGTGGGCGCTCGGCTGCTGCGGACACGACCACGAGCAGGCGGAGGATGTCTTGCAGAGCAGCTACCTCAAGGTCCTCGACGGCAAGGCGACCTTCGCCGGACGATCCCATGTCCGGACGTGGCTCTTCGGGGTGATCTGGCGGACCGCCCAGGAGCACCGCCGCCGGCGAGCGCTGGGCCGATGGCTCGGGCTGCAACGGCTCATCGGAACTCCCGCGGAGCGGGACCCGGCCCCGAACCCGGGGGAGGCGTTTCGTCGTTCGGAGTCGAACCGCCGGTTGCTCGAGGCTCTCCGGCAACTCTCGCCACGCCAGCGAGACATCCTCCACCTCGTCTTCTACCAGGAGCTCAGCATTCGGGAGGCCGCGGACGTGCTGCGCATCTCGCTGGGCTCCGCGCGAACGCATTACGAGCGCGGCAAGGGACGCCTCCGCGAGCTGTTGCGGTTGGAGGGCACCGCATGATGGACGACAAGAACGACCGCGAACTCCGGGAGCGTTTCGCCCGGCTGAGATCGGAGGAACTGTCTCGTGTGCCGTCGTTCCGGAGCGTCCGATCCCGGCGTGTGCGGTCGCGTGCCGTCGTCTGGCCGCGAGTGGCGATGGCCGTGGGCGCGGTCGTGGTCGCCGTGGTCGGCCTGAAGATCGGATTCCGAGGCGAGGCGCCGGATCCAGGCGTGGGCCGGCGACTGGATCTGTCCATCCCGTGGGAATCGCCGACCGATTTCCTGCTCGCGACCCCCGGTGTCGAGCTGCTCCGCACGGTTCCAACGCTGGGCGGCGTCGACGACTGGCGGCGCCGCATCCCGACAACCACCGGTCGGCCGGCCCAGGACCCGGCCAGGCCCAAGGGGAGAGATTCGCTATGACGCGTGCCGTTCGTTTCACCGTCGCCGTCGTACTCCTGCTGACCCCGGCCATCACGGCCGCCCAGGACCCGCTGGAGGAGCATCTGATTCCGCCCGAGGCCGTCATGCGGCACCAGAGGGCGATCGACCTCACGCGCGAGCAGAGGAATCGGATCACGCAGGCCATTCGCGAAATGCAGGGGTCGATCGTGGAGTTCGAGTGGCGGGTGCAGGAGGCTTCGCAGACGCTCGCCGAACTCCTCGACGCAGCTCCGATCGACGAGTCGGCCGCTTTGGCTCAGGTGGACACGCTGCTGGCCGCGGAACGGGAGATCAAGCTCGCCCACCTCCAGCTGCTGATCAGAATCAAGAACACGCTCAGCGAGCAACAACAGGAGAAACTCAACACGCTCTGGCAGCATGACCAACAGGAGGAATGACAGATGTTCTCGAGCAGGCAACTCACAGGCTTCGTGGCCGCGCTGATCGTTCTGGCCGGCACCGGGTGCCAGGCCCCGGACCCGGTCGAGCCGGCCGCCGATCGGTCCTTCGACACCGGACAGACCGAAGCCGGTGTGCAGGCCATGGTCGATGTGTTCACGACCTCGTTGTGGGAGAGTTTCCGGATGCTGGGCCAGGGTCTCGACCTGGGCCCCGTGACGTCGAAGGCCTTCTGGCAGGGATCCGGGGCACACATCGCCGCACCGGTGCTCCCGGAGGAGGTTCTCGGGACCACGTACGTCTACGATCCCGACCTCGGCAAGTACGTGCCCGACCCGGAACGCGAAGGCGCGCCCTCGAACGGGGTGCGGTTCGTCCTGTACGCGGTCAATCCTCTCACCCACGAGCCGGTCGTCGACGCCGAGGTCGGCTACGCCGACTTGACGGATGAAGGAATCGAAGATCCAACGGGCATCGCGCTACGGCTCGAAGCCGTCTCCGGGTCCACCACCTTCCTGGATTACTCCGTCGCCCTCGACGGCTCCGAGGACCACGCCTCCACGTCGATCGGCGGTTTCATCCGGGGTCGTTCGGAGCTGATGGAGTTTCAGGTCGAAGTCTCGGAAGCATCGAGCCCGAGCGGGCAAACGATGGACCTCGTGTTCGAGTTCGCGGTGGACGAGCAATTCGCCGTCGGCCTGGAGTCTCACGTGACGCACCTCGAGGCCGGACACTGGGAGCAGAGCGATCTGCGGGTGGAGTCGGGCCCCGATACGATCCAGCTGACCGTGCTGGAGGATTCGAAGGCGATCGACGCGACGGTCCACGTCAACGGAGACGTCTTCGCCACGATCACGGGTCCCCGGCACGACCCGGACGTGCGCGGGGCGGAGGGCCGGCTGCTCACTCCCGAAGAGGCGCGGGTGCTGGGCGACATCATCAGGATCCCGGCGGAGGTCCATTCGACGCTGGAGGATCTCCAGGGCCCGGTGGCGTTGCTGTTCGCGCTGGCGGAGGAGGTTTGACGTCCGCGGTGGGTTCTCACCGCCGGCGAAGACCGATCGCGCCTGGCCCCGCCGACACGTGGCTGCAACAACGAGGTCAGGGGGCCGCCTTCTCCAAAGGCGGCTCCCTCGTTGACTCCGTCGCCAAGTCCCTGAGCGGTGAAGTCCTCGAGCAAGGTTTCGCACGTGTGCTAGCAGTCCAAGCAAGAGGTGAGCGAGCGCTCGAGTTGGCACCATGATCGA